>CAYMMN010000173.1:0-6905 GCA_964391495.1 uncultured Flavobacteriales bacterium
GTCGGTAGTTAAATATTCAAAAAAAAAGGATCAGAACACATTCTGATCCTTTTTTAAATATTTTTTTTAACTCATACTGTCAATCTGACTACAGACTACAGACTATCGGTTACAATCTGTCCGCCAACAAATTTACTCTGCCACCTTAAAGTCAACACGACGATTCATCGGGTGATCCTTGGTGATTGGATCTTTTTTACCAAGAGACATAATATTCAGACGGCTGGCATCGATTCCATATTTTTTAACAAGGTGACTCTTTACAGCTTCAGCGCGGCGTTTGCCGAGTTTCACGTTGTAATCATCACTTGCACGTGAGTCGCAATTACCACTGATTTCAAATTTAATATCAGGGTTATTACGCATTACGAGAGCAATTGACGCGAGTGTTTCGTTGTATTTCGGAGCAATGATCGCACTGTTCAGATCGAAGAAGATAGATGGCAGGTAGCCATTTGCAGCAAGTACAGATGATGCTCCGCCTTTGTTAGCAGGACCGGTAGGAATAGTAACACCTGTATTTGTCACAAGGCTTCCTTTCGCGGTAGTTGGTTCCAGGTCATGGCTGTCAGGAATTCCGTCACCATCAGTGTCAATTTCGTGGCCATTAGCGTCCACCTTCGCTCCTTTAGCGGAAAACGGTTCGGTATCTGTTACATCCGGAACTCCGTCACCGTCCGTATCGACTGATGTACCATCACCATATACTTTTGCTCCTTCAGGAGTATCCGGTTCACGGTCGAACATATCCGCAACACCATCTTTATCTTTATCACCACTCAGCATATCCACACGATCTTTCATATCGTACAGATCAGCATAAATAGTAGAGAGCGGATTCACCCATTCGATCACTTTTTCTTTCGCGCCGAAATGATAGGTCAGACCAAGATTGAAATAGTTATAGTTGTCGTTTTCTGATAACAAACGGTACCATCCGTCAAGTTTGTCGGAATTGGTTGTACGCAGAGTGTATTCTGCATGCATGGAGAAGTTTTTTGTAAGTCTGTATTTCAAACCAACACCCACAGGAATGACAACTTCGGAAGTATTTTTATAGTCGACATTATCAAGACGACCATCCTGAACATAGTAATTACCGTATGTCAAACCGCCATCTTTTGAAGTAGTAGGAGAGAATTTGATCATACCGATACCTACATAACCGTAAATTGCAAGGTTCGGAGTACGCTTGAGGAAAGCAACGTTACCAAACTGAAACAAAGCGTTCAGCGTAACATCGTAATCAATGTCAGTATTAAACCGATACAAAGGCTTGTTGCTGTCTTCCCCTTCCAGTTTCGCACGGATAAATTGAGCCTGTAATGCGAAGGTGTGTGAAAAGAATTTCGTCACACTTACACCAAAGCCCAGATGTTGTTTTGTATTGCTACCGTTGATATCACTGGAAGCAATATCAGTATTCGGAATACAAATACCTCCGTGAAGGGTAAGATCCCATGTATTAAAATCACGGGAACGCGGCATTTTGCCACTTTTAATGTCGACGCGAATGCTGTCGCTATGAACAGTTTGTGCGAGTGTATGTTTGCTCAATACAAGGCATACAACAAGCATCCACAAGCGTGTAAAGATTCTCATATTTGAATATTTTAGATACCAGTATGCATCCTTACGGTTAGAGCGAGACACATGTTGCAAAATTATCATTTCTACCTTACAAAACAAGCTAAAAATGGCTATGGTAGCGGGATTCCGAGAGTCAGGACCGGAGGATTACACGGTGAATTCCGGGGCTGTAATCAGCATTGATTAAATTCAGAATTTCCTGATAATCAACCGAATTTCCGACAAAATCCACCTCATTTGTGTCGAGAACAAGTATCCGAATTCCGGTTTGTTGCTTGAAAAACTCCCAATATCCCTTTTCCAGGCTAAAAAGGTAATCATCCGCAATATTTTGCTCATAATCGCGTCCTCTCTTACGAATATTTGCCTTCAGATTCGAGACATCTTTGTGCAAATAAACCAGCAAATCCGGTTTTGGGAGGTGGGGATTGATGATGTGAAAAAGACGTTGGTACAACTGATATTCATCGTCCTTCAGGGTAATATTTGCAAAAATAAGGGACTTACTTAGAATATAATCCGAAATAGTCTGCTGTCTGAATAACTCCTGAGGCGCCAGTTCATCATTGAGTTGCTGATACCGGTCAGCGAGAAAAGACAATTCCAATGGAAAGGCATAACGCTGCGAATTCTCATAAAACAAAGGAAGAAATGGATTGTCAGCGAAACGCTCCAGAATCAGCCGGGTATTATATTGTTCGGCAATTTTTGTTGCCAACGATGTTTTACCCGTTCCGATATTTCCTTCGATTACGATGTAATCGTATTTCAGACGTTCTTGCAATGGATTAAAATATTTCTTTGAATAAAAATCAGTCTTTCAAATTACTCTGCTTCCACTTCATTTTTTTTCTGTTCATTTTTGATGAACATCCAGCGGATCATCAACCTCACGCAAAAGTTGCCCAACACTTTTTCCGATTTCCGGGTGAATATAATGAGGTATCAGTTCTGCCAAAGGTACCAGTGTGAATTTTCGTTCATGTAAATGCGGATGAGGTACATCCAATCCGGGAATATGAATTACTTCGTTGTCGAAGAATAAAATATCGATGTCGATAATTCTGGGTTCCCATTTGCCTGACCTCACACGTCCCATATCCGATTCAAGCTCAAGAATCCTTTGCATCAATTCTTCAGCAGGCAGAGATGTCGAAACCAACAAAACCTGATTCAGATAGGGGCCCTGATCTTCCTTTCCCCAGGCTTGCGTTTCATACACCGAAGATTTCTGCTCTACCTGTCCAATTCCCTGAGAAATTTTTAGCAAGGCTGTCTCCAGGTTGAAATTCCTGTCGCCTAAATTGGTACCCAATAAGAGCAGCGTCCTGTGCATGAGATTTTGCTTCAAACCTAAGGAATTCTCAGGAACTGCCAACCGTTTTTCTCCTATAAACAGAAGCCTTTGATTACCTTACAGTTATTTTTTCAACCTAAGAAAAAGAAATCAGGATTCCTGTACAAGTGCCTCTTTACACAGGCAATTTATTTGAACAATTGCAAATTATCCCTTGCCGGAAAGATGTTCCAAACAGACATTTTACGTAACTTGTAAGCGTCAACAAATGGTAAAATCTTCCTTCTGATTTTAATGAACAACCATTTCGAAAACAGAAATAAAATAGTTTTCATTCCTGATCCGGTATTAACGGAAAAATGTCATTCAAAATAAAATACAAAAGATGAAAGAGTTCTTCAAATTCATGTTTGCTTCAATGCTTGGTTTTTTTCTTTCAATCATGGTGATCTTCGTGATCTCACTGTTTTTGATTGCAGGCGTATTGTCCGCTGTGAAAAGCGACACTGAAATTTCCATTGACGACAACTCGATACTGGAAATTACGCTCAACAATCCGATTCGTGAACGATCCGCCAACAATCCATTCGAAGGATTTAGTTTTGGGAATCTGATTCCGGATCGGGACATGGGTCTTGATGATGTTTTAAAAAATATCCGTAAAGCCAAAAATGATCCAAAGATCAAAGGAATATTTCTCAACCTCTCAGGCATTCAAACCGGTTTGGCTACAGTAGAAGAAATCCGAAATGTGCTTCTTGAATTCAAAGAAAGCAAAAAATTCATTTACGCTTATGGGGAAGATCTCAGTCAGGGAGCCTACTATATTGCTTCCGTAGCGGATCGTATATACTTAAATCCACAGGGAAGCATTGACTTCAAAGGTTTGCACGCGGAGCTGATGTTTTTTAAAGGCGCACTGGAAAAACTGGAGATCGAACCACAAATTATCCGGCATGGAAAATTTAAAAGCGCGGTTGAACCATTTCTTCTGGATAAAATGAGCCCGGAAAACAGGGAACAAATCAATGCGCTGCTGACTTCAATTTGGTCTGACGTTCTGACAAATCTGGCTGTTGCCCGTAAAATGAGTACCGATCAACTCCAGGAAATCGCTGATCAGTTTTCCAGTCGTTCCGCGAAAGGTGCTTTGGCTGCAGGCATGATTGACAAGATCGCTTATTACGACGAAGTACTGAGTGATTTGAAAAAAGCTTCAGGTCGCGGTGAAAAAGAAAAAGAAAGATTCATCACCCTGCGCAAATACAACAAAGCATTTGTAAAATCCGATAAAGAATGGTCCAACCAGAAAATCGCGGTCATTTACGCAGCAGGTGATATTGTGAGTGGAAAAGGACAGGAAGATGAGATCGGATCAGAACGTCTCGCCGATGCTATCCGTAAAGCAAGACAAGATTCTTCGATCAAAGCGATTGTTCTGCGCGTGAATTCACCCGGAGGAAGCGCCCTGGCATCAGATGTTATCTGGAGAGAAACCGTGCTTGCCAAAAAAGCTAAACCCTTTATTGTCTCTATGGGTGATTATGCCGCTTCCGGAGGCTATTACATCTCCTGTGCCGCCGACACCATTGTAGCTGAGTCCAACACGATTACCGGATCCATTGGTGTATTCGGACTGATGTTTAATGCGCAGAAATTATTCAACAACAAACTGGGTATCACTTTTGATACAGTAAAGACTGCTCGTTTCGCGGACATTGGATCGGGTACACGTGCAATGCGCGAAGATGAACGCAGTATCATTCAGGAACAGGTAGAAAATATCTATGACGAATTCATCACTCACGTTTCAGAAGGAAGAAAAATCAGCAAAGCACAAGTGGACAGTATTGGTCAGGGACGCGTCTGGAGCGGCACCGATGCAAAACGTCTTGGCCTGGTGGATGTGATTGGCGGAATTGAAACGGCCATTAACATCGCGGCAAAAAAAGCTCATCTGGATAACTACCGAACAATCGCATTGCCTGAACAGAAGGAATTCCTTGACAAACTTCTGGAAGACATGAACACAGAAGTACGAAGCGGAATGATGAAGGAAGAACTTGGCGACAGCTATCGCTATTACAATAATCTGAAAGATCTTGTTCGTCAGAATGGCATCATGGCCAGAATGCAGGTTGGATTGGAAATCGAATAAGGTGAAGCTAACGTGCTCTGATATTTTTTAAAAAGAAATTTCACCCCTAGAATTTCATTGATTATGTCAAACAAAGAACTCGCCAAAGCATTTAAGCTCACGGCACAGCTGATGGAGCTGCATGACGAGAATCCTTTCAAGATCCGGTCGATTCAGAATGCTGCGTTCAAGCTGGAACGTCATCCTGTTCCGATAGAGACTTTGGATCCCAATGAAATTGGAAGTATTGAGGGAGTTGGAAAAAGTATACAGACAAAAATTACTGATTTACTCACAACGAATTCTTTTCCTGAAATGGATGAAATGCTCAAACTCACTCCCAAAGGAGTGATTGACATGCTTTCCATCAAAGGAATCGGCCCCAAGAAAGTCAGGACACTCTGGAAAGAACTGGGAATCGAATCAACAGGTGAATTACTGTATGCCTGTAACGAGAACAGATTGGTTGAACTGAAAGGCTTCGGATCCAAAACTCAATTGCAAATCAAACAGGCAATTGAATACATGGAAGCGAACCAGGGAAAATATTTGTTCGCTGTCATTGAACCAATCGCTTTGCAAATCCTGCAGGATATCCGTAACAGCGGGATCGCCGAAGAGTGCTCCTACACAGGTGAATTCAGAAGAAAACTGGAAATACAGGAAAAGATAGAACTGGTATTGGTTCCGAAAGAAATTTCAGCGGTATTGGATTTCATTTCCTCTCATCCACTGATCGATAAAGATTCTATTAAATCCGGTAATACCGAAATCACAGCTGTGATCGCGGGGAAATTACCCTTGATCCTGTTCATTTCAGACCGCGAACATTTCGCTTCCCTCCTCTTTCGTACGACCGGAAATCCGGAACATCTTGAAATGCTTCAGGAAAAATACAAGCTATCGATTCCTGAAATTTCTGTATCTGAAAATGACATTTATGCTCTTGCAAAGCTTCCTTATTTTGAACCCGAACTTCGTGAAGGGCGTTCGGAATTTACTTTAATAAAGGAAGGCAAACTTCCCGCACTCGTCGAAGAAAAGGATTTGAAGGGAATACTGCACAACCATACTACCTATAGCGATGGAGCGCATACACTGGAAGAAATGGCAGTCTATTGTAAAGGACTTGGCTATCAGTATCTCGGTATTTGTGATCACAGTAAAAGCGCTTTTTACGCGAATGGACTGCAACCCGAACGAATTCTAAAACAACACGAAGAAATTGACGCTTTGAATTCAAAGCTGGGACCGTTCAGAATTTTCAAAGGAATTGAATCGGATATACTGACCGATGGTTCACTTGACTATCCTGATGAAATTTTAAAGAGTTTTGATTTCATTGTCGCCTCCATTCACTCCGGACTAAGAATGGACAAGGAAAAAGCGACACAGCGCCTGTTAAAAGCCATTGAAAATCCGTACACCACCATCCTGGGACATCCTACCGGGCGGTTATTACTCGCACGTGAAGGCTATCCAATCGATCATCAAAAAATCATTGATGCATGCGCCGCGAATGGAGTAATTATTGAACTGAATGCAAACCCTTATCGATTGGATCTCGACTGGAGATACATTCCATATGCCTTAAATAAAAATGTTCTGATATCTATCAACCCGGATGCTCACCGTATGGAAGGATATCACGATATGCACTATGGCGTGTGTGTTGCAAGAAAAGGAGGATTAACAAAATCCTCTACGTTCAACACATTTTCATTGGAGGAAATCGAAAAGCACTTCCTTGAGAAAAAAGAAAGCAGATAAGGACTCAGACTATTTATTAGTTAAAGAATGCAGATGTCTGTACAAGAAAAATTTACTCCTGAATTTTCTTTGGCTCTTCCGGAGTAGTAGCAGCAGGAGGAGGAGTTACAG
>CAYMMN010000174.1:0-6879 GCA_964391495.1 uncultured Flavobacteriales bacterium
AAACTGGAGCTGGATATTTTACCGATCATTATTCATGGAACGGGGTATACGATGACGAAGAACGACTTCCTTCTTAAGGATGGGAGAATCACGTTGAAGTTTTTGCCACGAATAGCACGGATGAGCACGAATTTTGGGGAGACTTATTCGGAGAGGGCGAAATTGGTGGGGAGGTATTTCAGGGAGGAATTCAGGAAACTGAGTGAGGAGATTGAGGGTCCGGAGTATTTCAGGGAGCAACTGGTGTACAATTATCTGTATAAAGGTCCGGTGCTGGAGTGGTACATGAAAGTAAAACTCAGGCTGGAAGGCTATTACAGGATGTTTCACGAACATGTACCGAAGAAGGGAAAAATACTCGATATTGGATGCGGATACGGGTTCATGTCATACATGCTGAAGTATCTGTCTCCTGAACGTGAGAGCATTGGGATTGATTATGATGAAGAAAAAACGGATCTGGCGCAGCATGTATACAGTCGTAAATCCGGAATTGAGTTCGCGCATGCTGACATATTGAATTTCGAATTCGGAAAGTACGATGGAATTATCATCGCGGATGTGTTGCATTATTTACAACCGGAACAGCAGAAGGAAACGATCATTAAGTGTTTCAACAGTCTTAATCCGGGTGGAACGCTGATCATCCGTGACGGGAATGCTGAACTTGAGAAGCGACATAAAGGAACAAAGCTGACAGAATTCTTCTCTACGAAAGTATTTTCATTTAACAAGACGAGCAGCGAAGGTTTGTCTTTCCTGTCGGCCAGTATGATTCGCGATCTTGCATCGCAGTTTAATATGGCTGTTGAGGAACTTGACAATACGCGGTTGACTTCGAATGTGGTGTTTGTGTTACACAGTGCTTAGTGGTTAGTGCTTAGAAGGTGGTGCTTAGTGGTTAGTGCTTGGAATGCTGGGGGTATTGGGAGTTTAATTATTACGAAAGGGTAAGGAATAATTTGTATTTAATTTATATCATCAACAATACTATAACACTAAGAACACAAGGATTTCACAAAGGTCACTAAGAAAAATTTCATTAAATTCTTGATGTGCATTTTGAAAATTGATAGTTAAAAAAATGAAAATATTAAAAAGGAATAGAGAATTTCTAAACCTTCCCGCACTAACCACTAAGCACCAACCACTAAGCACTACCTTCTAAGCACTAACCACGAAGCACTAACCACCAAGAAATGCATCCATCCAACAAAAAATACGACATCGTCATCACCGGCAGCGGCATGGGCGGGCTGGTGTGCGGGGCTATATTGGCGAAGGAGGGGTATAAGGTTTGTGTGCTGGAGAAGAACAAGCAACTGGGAGGTTGTTTGCAGACATATTCACGGGACAAAGTAATCTTTGATTCTGGTGTGCATTATATGGGAGGTTTGGATCCCGGGCAGAATCTTTACCAGATTTTTAAATATCTCGGGTTGATTGGTAAATTGAAATTGCAGCGGATGGAGAATGATCACTTCGACAAAATCATTTTCGAAGATGATCCGAATGAATACTGGCTCGCGCAGGGTTATGATAATTTTATTGAGAAATTACTCATTCATTTTCCGGAGGAGGAAAAAGGAATTCGTGAGTATTGTGATAAGATCAAAGAGGTTTGCTCAAAATTTCCCTTGTACAATTTGCGCACAGGAGAATTTTACAACGAAAAGGCAGGAGTGTTGGAAATTGACACCAAGGGTTATATTGAATCGGTAGTGACCAATCCGCGTTTGCGTGAAGTGCTTGCGGGTAACAATGCATTGTATGCCGGGGTAGCTAACAAGACTCCTTTTTATGTACATGCTTTAATTCTGAACAGTTATATCGAGAGCAGCTGGAAATGTGTCGACGGTGGTTCGCAGATTGCCCGTCTGCTTGGCAGATCTATCCGTGAAAATGGAGGGGAATTGTTCAGGAATATTGAAGTGAAAAAATTTGTTGAAGAAGAGGGAAAGATCGTTTATGTTGAACTCTCCGACGGAAGCAGAGTCTATGCGGATCATTTTATTTCCAATCTGCATCCTACCAAAACCATGGAGATGACGGAGTCGGAAGTAATTAAAAAAGCTTACCGAAACCGGATGAAAAGTCTGGAGAATTCGATCTCTTCATTTACGATCAATATTGTGTTTAAGAAGAATACCTTCAAATATTTCAATTACAATTATTACTGTCATCAGTTTGGCTCGGTTTGGGATGGAATGAACTATACTGAAGAAAACTGGCCAAGAGGATATGCATTGTTCATGCACGCTTATTCACGTTCCAAGGAATACGCGGAAGGTATGAGCATACTGACTTACATGCATTATTCGGATGTTGAAAAATGGGCGGATACTTTTAATACTACTTCCAATGAAACAAGTCGTGGGGAGGATTATGAAGCGTTTAAAATCCGCAAGGCGGAAAAACTGCTCGATAAAGTGGAGAGCAAATTCCCCGGATTCCGTGACAACATCAAATCCTATTATGTAGCGACACCACTTTCGTATCGTGATTATATCGGGAACGATGATGGATCTTTGTATGGAGTTTCTAAGGATTATCTTAATCCACTGAAGACATTTATTTCTCCCAAAACAAAACTGCCCAACTTGTATCTCACCGGACAAAACCTGAACCTGCACGGAGTGCTGGGAACAGCGGTGAGTGGCTTAATAACAAGTTCGATTTTTATCCCGATTGAAGAACTCGTGAAGCGTATCAAAGATGCATAAACGGAAATGGTATAGAAGATGGTGGTTTTATGTCCTTGCGGGAATTGTCCTTCTGCTTGGATCGGGAATCATTTATCTCTATTGTGTCGCCATTGTTTATCCACCCGAGATCGCCGATAAAAGCGCTTTGCAATTGCAGCGTGTGGAAGTGAGTCCGGGATTTTATACCATCGGCAACAACTGGTTTCGCAAAAGCAAGAGTGGTTTGTTTGAGATGTACACGGAAGGGAAACCTTTTGAACGCGGTGTGATCAACGGGAAACTGAGCAGAGAACTGGTCGTCCGACAGGAAGATCATTTCAATGCGCAGATCCGGAAAATGATTCCGTCCGATTTCTATCTGAATTTCCTGAAATATTTTGTAGCCTGGTTCAACAGACATCTGGCTGAAAATGTCACGGAGGAAGACAAAGAAGAAATATACGGAATCTCGGAGTCGGCTTCGGACCAGTATCAATACATCGGATCTAACTACCAGCGTATACTAAATTATCATGCCGCGCACGATATTGGTCACGCTTTGCAGAGTATGGCTTTGGTGGGCTGTACTTCTTTCGCTACATGGGGACCAAAATCAGAAGACGGTACACTGATCGCCGGAAGGAATTTTGATTTTTATGTGGGCGATGCCTTTGCACAGGATAAAATTGTCGCGTTTGAAAAACCGGATCAGGGATATAAATTTATGACAGTTACCTGGGGCGGATTTATCGGAGCCGTTTCGGGGATGAATGAAAAAGGTCTGGCTGTGACAATTAATGCGGCGAAGTCGGGGATACCTTCCGGATCCGCGACACCGGTTTCACTGGTCGCACGGGAGATTTTACAATACGCGAAAAATATCAGCGAAGCGTATGCTATCGCGGGTAAAAGAAAAATGTTTGTTTCGGAATCTTTTCTGATTTCATCAGCGGAGGATCACAAAGCCGTGATTGTGGAAAAGACTCCGGATTCACTCGGCATGTATGATCCGCAAACGGATTTTATCATTTGCGCAAATCATTTTCAAAGTGATCAGCTGAAAGGTTCTTTGCCGAATAAATTACAGATGGAAGAAAGCGCTTCACCTTATCGTTATGAAAGAGTGCAGGAGTTGCTGAATGCTGTGGATACGAATACGGTCGCAAAAACTGTTGCTTTGCTGCGTGATCAGCGCGGACTGATGAATGCCGACCTCGGTATGGGCAATGAAAAAGCGGTGAATCAGTTGATCGCGCATCATTCCATTGTTTTTGAACCGGAGAAACGACTTGTGTGGGTTTCAACTGCGCCCTGGCAGTTGGGTCCGTATGTGGCTTATGATCTCAACAAGATCTTTTCCATGCATGGTTTGCAAACGGATCATGAGCTGGTGGTGGATAGTCTGACTGTGCCGGCGGATTCATTCCTGACGTCGGATGCTTATCGCAATTTTGTGCAATTCCGAAATCTGAAAATGCGGATGATGGATGGGATGAGTGTGGATCCCGACAGTCTGGTTTTGTTAAATCCTTCCTATTATCATGCATATGTTCTGGCAGGAGATTATCTTTTCAAAAAGAAGGAATTTGTCAATGCCCGAAATTTTTATGAGCAGGCATTGAAACGTGAAATTGCAACGAAGAAGGAAGAGAATTATATTCGTGCACAGATAGAGTTGTGTAAGAAGAAATAATAGGCGGAAATGATATTTGGTACAGGAATCGATATAATTGAGGTGGAGCGGGTGAGAGACCGTATTGCTTCGGGAAACGGTTTCCGGGAGTATGTTTTCTCCGAGCGCGAAATCGAATATTGTGAGACGAAAGCCAACAAATACGAACATTACGCGGCACGTTTTGCAGCCAAAGAAGCTTTCCTGAAAGCCCTGGGAACGGGCTGGACCAGCGATACATTTTTCATGAAATCGAAGTGGAGCAGGAGGGTTTTGTGCGACCGGAAATCAGGCTCTATGGAAAAACACTGGAAACATACAATCGTGTGAATCCCGGAAAGATTTCTGTTTCTTTGTCACATCTGAAAAGCATCGCGACAGCAATTGTCATTATTGAACAGGCATGAACTATTCTACGGAAACATCTTTTTTACCTGCTGCCGAAATCAGAAAAATTCAGGAACAAAAATTCCTTGAAACATTTGATTACGTGCGCCAACATTCTCCTTTCTACAAAGAATTGTTTCGTTCCAAAAATATTGCTGTTGATCAGATTCGTTCGCTTGCTGATTTGTCAAAGTTGCCAACTACTTCCAAGACAGACATGCAACATTGGAACTGGGATTTCCTGTGTGTGCCAAGAGAGAAAATTGTGGAATACACTTCCACGTCGGGAACACTGGGAAGTCCGGTTACCGTTGCATTGACAAGCAATGACCTGGAGCGTCTTGCATTTAATGAGTATGGTTCATTTTTATGTGCCGATGGCAGCGCCAAGGATATTTATCAGTTGTTGCTGACCCTTGACCGGCAGTTCATGGCCGGGATCGCGTATTACGCGGGATTGCGCAAGCTTGGTGCAGGCATTATACGTCTTGGTCCGGGTGCGCCTGCAATGCAATGGGAGAATATCAAACGACTGAATCCGACTGCAGTGGTAGGGGTGCCTTCCATGCTTTTAAAACTGATCGAGTTCGCGAATGAAATTGGTCTGGATATCAATTCTTCCTCTGTGAAGAAGGCAATTTGTATCGGTGAGAACATCCGGAATCCTGATTTTTCATTGAACCGACTTGGAGCAAAGATCCAATCGGCATGGAACATACAATTGTATTCCACTTACGCGTCAACCGAAATGCAAACGGCTTTCACCGAATGTAAAGCCGGAAAAGGCGGGCATTTGCAACCTGATCTGATTCTTGTTGAATTGCTCGACGAAGAAGGAAATGCCGTCGCGGAAGGTGTAGAAGGCGAAGTAACTATTACGACTCTGGGTGTTGAAGGAATGCCTTTGTTACGATACAAAACAGGAGATGTCTGCATCGCGCATACGGAATCCTGTTCATGCGGAAGAAATTCCATGCGATTGTCTCCGGTGTTGGGCAGAAAACAACAGATGATCAAACTGAAAGGAACAACGATGTATCCTCCCGCTTTGTTTGATTTGTTGAATGGAATGGAAGAGATCAAAGATTATGTCGCTGAAGTTTTTTCAAACGATATCGATACGGATGAGGTAGTGTTGCATATTTGTCCGGTTCACATGGGACAGGAACTCACTCAGAAAATCCGTGCTGATCTTCAGTCGCGATTACGTGTTATTCCTCAGATCCGTTATGTCAGCGAAGATGAAATCCGTGCTCTTCAATTCCCGGATGGAAGCAGGAAAGCGGTGAAGTTTAAGGATCACCGGAGACGGTAGACTTTAGTTGTTAGATGTTAGATGTTAGTTGTTAGTTGTTAGTTGTTAGATGTTAGATGTTAGGTGTTAGTTGTTGTTTTTTAAGGGCTTTTTTAATTGGATGCCATGAGTTACCGTTTCAAAGCTTCATTAACTTTGTGCAAACCTTCGTGAACTTTGTGATACAAAATTGTTTTTCCGATTAAATAAAAAAGCAATAAGAGCTTAACTTCTGATACATGAATATTGAATTTGATAATTTTGTTTTAAGACGACTACAAGTTGGGGATGAAGACAAATATTTTTACTTTATTGATACTAACAGAGAGCGGATTGCAAAGTATTTTCCTGTAACTGTTAGTGCGAATAGTGATTTGAATTCGACCACTTCATTTATTGCTGATCGGGTTAATGCATGGGAAAAACGTGAGTTTTGTTCTTTTGTTATTTGTGAAAAGAAGAGTCAAAAAATTATCGGTTCGGTATTCCTAAAGGACATTGACTGGAAAGTTCTGAAATCTGAAATTGGATATTTTATAGATGGTGAATATTCGGGCAAAGGAATAATCAGCAAAGCTGTTTCATTCGTTGTCGATTATTGTTTTCGAGAATTGAAATTGAATAAAGTCTATCTGCGTACCGCTGAAGATAACATTGCAAGCATTAAAGTTGCGGAGAAAACAGGTTTCCAACTTGAAGGAAAACTTCGACAGGATTTTAAAACGTATGATGGAAAGTTTATTGATGTGCTTTATTATGGGGTGTTGGCGGAGTGAGCGTGGGTGTTTTTTGCCTGGTACCTGCTGACTGGTACAAGGTACCAGGTACAAAGTACCAGGATT
>CAYMMN010000175.1:0-6836 GCA_964391495.1 uncultured Flavobacteriales bacterium
TAATCAGGTTCATACCGGACAGCCGGATCACTTCGTGCAATTGATTTCTGCGCTTATTGATCATACCGAAACGAGGCATGAAAGTCCGGATTTCTTTCCCTTTTTCCTGAACGCCCTGCGGTAAAAACCGGGCGATGTTCGATACTTCTGTCACTTCTAGAAAAGGAGTGATCTCTTGGGAAATAAATAAAACTTTCGCTTTCTTCATTTACAGATCGGATTTATTAATATTGGCATGCAAAGATACGGATAATAAGAGTATGACTCAATAGATGCAAGAACCGATAGCGGAAATTTGCGTTTTTTATTGAAATTTTAACAGGTTAAGGACATAATTTGCTGATAAACAAGGGAAAAGGTATTGGTCAAAGGTCCGATAATGATTGTATAAAGCCGAAATAGCGAACCATTATGGTCATGATGCAGGTTATTGATAATAAAATCACCCTCCAGAAGGAGATTTCCGACTGGAAAGCTCTGGGATTGAGAATCGGATTTGTCCCTACTATGGGGGCTTTGCATGCCGGTCACCTGGCCTTAGTTGAAAAAGCTCGTCGTGAAAACGACAAGGTGGTGGTCAGCATTTTTGTAAATCCTACTCAGTTTAACAATCCGGAGGATTTGAAAAATTATCCCAGAACTCTGGATTCAGATTTGAAATTACTCGAACCCATAGGAGCCGATCTTGTATTTGCTCCGTCTGTTAACGAAATGTATCCGGAAGGACATATGCCTGAGGTTCCCGGAATTGACCTGGGGACTCTGGATAAGGTTATGGAAGCGAGTCATCGCCCTGGTCATTTTCAAGGAGTGATGCAGGTCGTGGCAAATTTGTTTCGTGTCGTACAGCCTGACGTAGCCTATTTCGGTGAAAAGGATTTTCAGCAATTGGCAGTCATTCGTACCATGACCCGACAACTCAATTTGCCTGTAAGCATCATCGGCTGCCCGACCGTAAGGGAAAACGACGGTCTCGCCATGAGTTCAAGAAATACCCTGCTTTCACCCGAAGAACGAAAGGAGGCAACCACGATTTCCAAAGCGCTGTTTTATATACGTGACAACTGGCAATCCAAACCTGTTGATGTTCTCATCAGCCATGCCATTTCAATGATCGAGAAAAATGGAATCATGAAAGTTGAATATGTGTCAGCTGCAGATTCCGATACTCTTGAACCGGTGAAGGAATGGAGTGATACCACTTCAATCAGAGTTTGCACAGCTGTTCGATTGGGGAAAGTGCGTCTTATCGATAACATTGGGATCATTACAACAAAAGCATGAAATGAAATGCGTTGTTTTATGAGATAATTCGAATCAATTTCCGGGATCTTCTATTTTTCTTCAGGCAGGAAAAACGGAAAGTGTTCGAAATTTAATTTGAGAGCAGTTTTTTTTCTGAAAATATTCCAGGTGTTCCAATTTAGAAGCTTTGTTAAATTGTTTTAGTGTTTCATTTTTTTGAATTCTCATTTGTAATTTGCCTTTCCGGAATGCCCTTGATACAACTCTCTACATTTAAAAACCTATTTGACGATGAAAAAAAATCTACTTGTGTTTTCCCTGATTCAAATTTGCAACATTACCCTCGTATTTTCTCAAGGCCTGTCATTGCCTTACACAAGCGGTTTTGATACACCCTCAGAAATGGCAGGCTGGCAACAATACCGCACCGGTTTTTTAAGCAACTATGCCTGGTCGAATTCCGGTGGAGGATTCTTTTCAATGTGTATTTCTCATGATTACAATGTTGGTGGAGCGCAAACCGACACAGTTGTAGACTGGTATGTTTCACCACCACTTAATTTCACATCAGAAGGAACATTGGCAGTGAAAGTTCTTACCAGTGGCTTCAGTACTCCTTTTCCGGATAATTTTGAAGTACTTTTTGGCACCAATATTCAGGATCCTGCACTTGGTAATTTTACTGTGGTCGCAAACCTTTCCTATATGCAGCCGCAATTCCAATGGCTCGATACAATACTAAACATCCCATTCGTTTCCGACAGCGGTTACATCGCTTTTAAATATAAAACAATTGGTGCCGCATGGTCGACCTATGCTTTCGATAATGTTGTCTTTGATTTGAATCCCGTTTCAGTAGGAGAAAATCAAAACACAGCGAAAGTTTTGAAATGTTACCCGAATCCATTTAATGAGTCGACAAGTATTGAACTTCCTCGGGATTTGCAGAATTCAAAATTGACGCTTCATGTTTTTGATGCTGTGGGCAAGGAAATAAAATCCACTGAATACATCAACACAAGAAAAATCCTGATACAAAAAGAAGGATTGCCTGAAGGAATTTATTTTGTAAAAATAGATTCTGAGAATTCCGGTTCTTACACTGCACAAATAGTAATTGCAGAATAATATTTTTTGACAGATATAAATCTGGCTTTAAAACAAAAAAATCGTCCGGGTATCGGACGATTTTTTTTGTTGTTTTGTTTCCTTATGAAGCTATTTCAGAACCTTAGCATTCACCAATGCCACTTCCATTTCATTTTTCAAATTCAATGTGTCGTGGCGTATAAATTCGATGGATTCTCCTTTGTTTCCGTGCCTGTAAATTTTGATGGTTACCTGGAGGTTGTCCGACCAGAATTCATAAAAGAATGCTTTGTCCCTTAATACTACTCGGCCTTCTGCGACCATTTTTTTTGCCATGATTCCTTTATTTTTTAAACCAACAATTGATATGTGCAAACAATGGTTATTGCCGGTAAAAACAACAACGGAATTGGAAATTATTCTGACTTTGGTGGCTGCGGTGCAGAATTGGGATCTTGTGCCGGAGGTGTTTTGGCAGCTTCCGGTTTAGGTGCTTCTGCTTTTGGAGCCAGTCTTACTCTAACTGCATTGGTACCTTTGGGTCCCATTTCAGTTTCAAAAGTTACTTTGTCGTTTTCTTTAATCGAGTCCATCAAACCATTGATGTGTACAAAAACACTTTCTCCGCTTTCTTTATCTTTAATAAAACCATAACCTTTTTCTGTATTGAAGAAGGTGACTACACCAAGATGAATCGGATCTTCCGCTGCACGACGAGCAACTCCGATTTCGATATCTTCGGCATTGATGACTCTTTTTTTGGAAGGATCGGGTGGGGTGGAAGAGAGTCTTCCGTTTTCGTCAACATAGGCCAGCATTTCTTCGAAACTCCTGGCACCCTGTGAATTGGCTTTTCTTTCTTCTTTCTTTTGCTCTTTTTCCAAGCGCTTTTTCTGACGCTTCTTTTCTTTTTCTTTTTTACTGAATGTTTCTTGTGATTTGCTCATAGTTTAATTTAAATTTTTTTGATGCAGGGATCAAAAGCACATACAGCTTAAAACCTAACCGCGTTGTAAGATACGTTTATTCTCATTCTTGCAGATGAATAGTCATGGAATTCACAAAACTCGTGTTGAAAAGAGCGAATTCAGCCTTTAAAGCACGTTTGTGTTTTTTTCATTGAAGAACAAAACTGAAATAATCCATACGAAATGCAAAGGTTCAAAACAAAGCGTTGCGTGTTTTGAACACAGCTATTATTATCGGAAATCTTCAGACAACATGTGGAGTGAAGATCGAAGAAACAGTCACTTCCAGATTCTCGAGATCATTTTTGATTTGCGTGATATATTCTTCTTTTTCAAGCTTCAATCGGGGGATCAGTTTTTTATAATAATCGATTCCGCTGAGCAAGTTGTTTTTGAAATTATTGATGTAACGGGTTTTGTTGCTATTCGCGGTTTCCAGATTCTCCCGGATTTCTTTTTTCAGATAATCTACATACAGAACAAGTTCATTAACAAACATGTTCGGACGACGGAGTGTGTTGAGGATGTTGATTCTTCCGTAAATGTGATCCACCATTTGTTTCAGTGAGAATGAATCGGAGAAATACGCCAGATTGGGACCCGGACATATCGCGACAGCTTTCAGCTGATGACTCAGAGGCAAATCGTTTGTTATCAATGCGCTGGTTCCCAATCCTTCACACAAACAGTCTTTGTCAGTGATTTTGTTGAATTCAATTTCAAATGCTTCCTTCGAAAGCGATTTGGTTTCCAGTTCTTTTATTTTCTGACTTTGATATTCACGTGAAGCTGTACATATCGGAGTTTTGCTGAATTCAGTATTGGAGGAAAGAAATTTTTTGTAACACGGACTTCCCGGCCGGCCTTTTTCAATCCTGATCTTTCGTTGTGTTTCGGAGGTGCTTCCTCTGAAATTGTTGAACGGGACACCAAGCGGAGAAGCATTACTCAGATAATAATCTTCCTTGTGTGCTTTCGTTAATTTCAATAACGTATCAGGGTCTACATTTGTGGCTTCCGGAACCAGTAAAAACGGGCTTCCCCATCCGGTGGCATTTACTTCATAATAATCCAGAAGAAATTTATTTTCATTGGAAGTTCCAATTCCACCCTGAACTGTTACTTTCATTTCCGGAGCATCATTAAATAAGGGAAGATTCTTCGAGTTTAATGCGATATTGCATGTTATCAATAACTCTTCTTCGATTTCTTTTTTCTTTAATTTAAATTCTTCGAGAATCGGACCTAACAACAATCCTTCTGTAGCGAAAGCGTGACCGCCGCAATTCAATCCGGATTCAATTCTGAATTCAGAAACCCAGATCCCTTTTTTGGCGAGCAATCTTCCCTGGATGAGCGCGGAACGATAGTCACTCACTTTCAGAATAATTCTCTTTTTCAAATTGCCTGATTCGTCGGGGAAAAAATCCGGAAAAGTTTCGATGTAAGTATACAAACGCGGATTGTAACCCGCGGATAATACGACGGAAGAGTTTAAATTACTTTTTGCAAATCCTCTGAATGCAGACAGAGCATCAGAAAATTCTGCGGGCAATGCTTCTCCGTCTTTGTTGTAATTTGTCCGGTCAACTTTTGACATAATGTTTACATCAATTGCACCTGATTTTATTTTTTTTCTGAGCAATGATTGTTTCCTGTTTTTTTCCTTGCTGTCGGTCGTCTCCAGCATTTCAAGGTACAATTCCTTCACAGGTGAATTTTCAGGAAGTAATTCGAAGTATTTTGAAAGCTCATTCGAAGCTTCAAATGGTAAATTGCTCAATTCTTCCGTTTGTTTCGATACAAGTTCCTCAATCAGATTCAGGTAAGCGGTGATTCTTTTTGCCCTGGAGTCTTCGATTTCATCGTTGATAGGAATGTAATTTCTTCCTGATTTTTTGGTGTGGTACATTCTCATTTGCTCCACCAATTCGTCTTCAATGATTGAAACAACGGATGAAATTCCGAAGCGAGCGACTTTTAGAGGAGTATCAATAGTAAAGCCCAGTCCCATCACAGGAATGTGGAAGGTGTGTAATTCGGAAGTATTCATTCGGATTTTTTTCGAGTGATTTTCAAAAATCACGGTATACTTTACAAAGGACAGGTTTAAAAACGACTCATATTATGATAAGAGTCATGAATCAGAATGCAGAAAATTTTTCGCGAGAACAATTGGGAAATTCAATAAATAAAAGATGTTTTTACGTAGAAAAAATGATTCAACAAAATAATTTAAATCGTGTCGTATTGTATGAGTTGGTTAATCAGTTCTCTTTTGAAATAAACTCCCTGATTTTTTCGACACATAAATTTATTTCATCCATTGTATTTGTACGGCCTATCGAGAAACGGACAGATGAATAAGCGACATCTTCTGAAATTTGCATCGCCCTAAGTACATGTGATGGTTCAGCCAATGCGGATGTGCATGCACTTCCACTGGCAACTGCGATATCCGGCAAATGCTTCATGAGTGTAGAAGCTTTTATTCCTGTGAATGCAAGATTGCTTGTGTTGGGAAGTCGATTGCGTGTGCTTCCGTTTACAGAAATGTTTCCAAGATCAATGAGGTTTTGCTCAAGCACCGATCTTAATTTTGAAATGTGTAAATTGTCTTCCCACATTCTTTCATTTGCAAGTTCGCATGCCTTTCCAAAGCCCACGATGCCCGGCACATTGAGCGTTCCACTGCGAAGTCCTTTTTCATGACCACCACCGTCGATTTGAGCGATCAGTTTTACTCTTGGGTTTTTTCTGCGAACAAACAAAGCTCCGCAACCTTTTGGTCCATAAATCTTATGAGCAGACATTGTTAAAAGATCAATCCCGTCATCATCCGTGTTCACTCTGATTTTACCGCAGGCCTGGGTTGCATCGCTCATAAAAATACTACCTCTGGCATGCGTAATCGCGGAAAGTTCCCTGATGTTTTGAATCACACCGGTTTCATTATTTGCATACATGATGGAAACAAGAATGGTTTGATCTGTAAGTGCGTTTGATAATTCTGCGGGATCGATTAAGCCGTCAGGTTGTACGGGAAGAATAGTAATATGTGCCCCTGATTTTTCAAGATGAGCACAAGTGTCCAGCACAGCTTTGTGTTCTGTAGCTGAAGTGATGATGTGCTTGCCTTTTACAGAATAGGCTTCAAAGACCCCTTTCATGGCAAGGTTGATCGCTTCAGTTGCTCCGGAGGTAAAAATGATCTCAGAATCTTCTGCGCCAATTAATTTTGCTACTTGTAGTCTCGCATCTGTTACCGCCTGTTCGGCGATCCAGCCAAAGGAGTGAGTCTTGCTCGAGGCATTACCGAATCGTGATGTAAAATAAGGTAGCATTGTTTCCAAAACCAGCGGGTCAACCGGAGTTGTTGAATTATTATCAAGATAAATTGCCATCCGTGTAAAGTTCTGGAATGAATGAATCAAAAGTACGTCATTCAAAAAAGAATACGGAGTTTTTTAAAAGGATTGCCAGCAACATTTTTCCTACTTTTGAACTCTTCATCAAACAAAAACAATATGTCAG
>CAYMMN010000176.1:0-6824 GCA_964391495.1 uncultured Flavobacteriales bacterium
GACTACAATCCCGATCAGGTGGTAATTTCTACCGGAGCCAAGCAATCCATCGCGAATGTGGTGTTGTGTCTTGTGAACCCGGGTGATGAAGTCATTATTCCTCTGCCCTATTGGGTCAGTTACATTGAGATTGTAAAACTTGCTGAAGGTGTGACTGTGCCTATTCACACAACTGTTCAGTCGGAATTCAAAATTACACCTGAGCAACTTGAAGCAGCGATCACACCAAAGACCAAGCTCTTCATTTTTTCCTCTCCCTGCAATCCGACCGGTTCTGTATATACACGCGATGAATTAAAAGCTCTGGCAGATGTTTTTGCAAAACATCCCAATGTGTTTATTCTCTCGGATGAAATTTACGAGCATATCAATTTTCTGGATGCGCATCAAAGTATCGCGCAGTTTGATTTTATCAAAGACCGTGTGATCATTGTCAACGGTGTTTCCAAAGGTTACGCGATGACCGGCTGGCGTATCGGATACATTGGCGCTCCAAAATATATCGCTGAAGCCTGCGACAAAATGCAGGGACAATTTACATCAGCAGCTTCTTCCATTGCACAAAAAGCCGCGGAAGCCGCGCTGACTCTGGACAATCGCCCTACAATGGAAATGAAAGAAGCTTTCCTGCGCAGAAGAAATCTTGTGCTTGGATTGATGAAAGATATACCGGGAATCATTTTAAATGAACCCAAAGGCGCGTTTTATCTTTTCCCGGATGTTTCTTCCTATTTTGGAAAAACGGATGGCGAAACTGTCATTAAAGACGCTTCTGATCTTTGCATGTATCTGCTTCATAAAGGCCATGTGAGTCTGGTGACAGGAGATGCATTCGGGGAACCAAACTGTTTACGTTTTTCCTATGCTGCCGCCGATGATAAACTCGTTGAAGCGGTGAAACGAATTCGTCATGCTTTGTCCTTACTGAAATAATATTGTGAGAAAAAAAAATGATATCCATGAACTGTTTGCCGCTTTCAGCAAATTAAATGTGCTGATTATCGGTGACGTCATGATCGACGCCTACCTCTGGGGAAAGGTTGACAGAATCTCTCCGGAAGCTCCGGTGCCTATCGTTTCCATTTCGAAAAAAGAAAACCGTCTCGGCGGTGCAGCTAATGTCGCGATCAATATTCAGGCACTGGGGGGAACTCCGGTTCTCTGCTCTGTGATCGGGAATGACACAAATGGCCGTTTGTTCATTGATCTGTTACAGCAACTGGACATGCCTTCAGAAGGTATTCTACAGAGTAACGAAAGACCCACGACAGTAAAAACACGTGTCATCGGAAATAATCACCAGATGCTTCGTGTCGACGAGGAAAAGGACGAAGACATCAGTACAACTGAAAGAAAGCAACTGATTTCCCGCATTGAGAACATTCTATCGAGGAAAAAAATCGATGTCATCATTTTTGAAGATTACGATAAAGGCGTTATCAATAAATCCCTGATTGATTCCGTTGTTAAAAAAGCACGGAACCTTCAAATTCCTGTAGCTGTTGATCCAAAAAAGCGAAACTTTAATCACTACAAAAATGTTAGTCTTTTCAAACCTAACCTGAAAGAACTCCGGGAAGGAATGAAACTGGATCTGGAAAAAGGCAATTTGCCTGAAATACAGGAAGCGGTAAAAAAATTGTGCGCGGAACATCATATTGAAACCGCACTTGTCACATTGAGCGATCGCGGTGTCCTGATTCAAACAGAAGAAACAGATGAATTGATACCGGCACATTTGCGTAAAATCGCTGATGTATCCGGAGCCGGCGATACAGTGATCAGCGTTGCAGCAATGTGTCTCGCGCTCAATACCAGTCCTCACCTGTTGGCATCTCTTGCCAATCTTGCAGGTGGAATGGTTTGCGAAAAAGTAGGAGTTGTTCCTATAGAAAAACAACAATTGCTGGATGAAGCCAAACGCCTGAAACTAATCTGAAATGTCGAGTCACGTTACCCCCTATAAAGATTCCTCGCTGAACAAGAAACAGCAGGTCGCAAGGATGTTTAACAACATCGCCTGGCGATACGATTTCCTCAATCATTTTCTTTCCTTCGGTATCGATCATTACTGGAGAAATCAGGCGATTAAAACATTAAAAGTTAACTCACCAAAAATAATTCTGGATGTAGCAACAGGAACCGGCGATCTCGCCATTACTGCATTGAAATTAAATCCTGAAAAAATATATGGAGTAGATATTTCCAGCGATATGCTTGAAATTGGCCGAAAGAAGCTTTTAAAGAAAAATCTTCAGGATAAAATAGAACTCCTGGAAGTTGATTCGGAAAAGCTCATTTTTGAAGACAATAAATTCGACGCTGTAACCGTTGGGTTCGGTGTCCGAAATTTTGAAAACCTTGAAAAGGGGCTGAGTGAGATGAGAAGAGTCATTAAACCCGGCGGAAAATTGGTCGTGCTTGAATTTTCACAACCAAAATCTGCCTGGATGCGCGCATTGTATCGCTTCTACTCTACCCGCATCACTCCCTGGCTTGGTAAATTAATTTCAAAAGATCAGGCTGCATACACCTATTTACACGAATCCGTTAACGCTTTTCCTTATGGAAAAGACTTTACGGATATTCTTGTGAAGACTGGTTATCGCAATCCTACCTGCAGGCCACTTACGTTCGGTATAGCTTCTGTTTATACTGCTGAGAAATAGAAAGATGAATTCATCGAAATCAAAAGTATTCGCCTCATATAGACCTATTCAGGTCTGGATGATTCTGCCATTACTTTTTTTCTGGATGAATTCACAAGCTCAGATGAATCGAAATCCGATCAATCTTCCAAAATATGACCATCAGGCTATTCACTTTGGTTTCACGCTGGGTTTGAATGCGACAAATTTCAAAGTTCAGCTTGTCCCCAATTTCAAAACTACTGATTCGATTTATGTAGTTGAATCGTCAGCTGTAACGGGATTGAATCTAGGAATCGTCAGTAATCTCCGTATCGGTGAACATTGGGATTTACGTTTTATCCCTGCTTTATCATTTGCTCAACGAAATCTGTATTACGATTGGATTTATCCTGATTCCAGCAATGCGCAATCGGTAAAAACGGTGGAATCAACCTATCTTGAATTTCCGGTTGATCTGAAATTCAAATCCAAACGAGTTACTAATTACCGGATGTATGTTCTCGCTGGTGCACGTTATTCCATCGACATGGTTTCACAGGCAAAAGTTCGCGATAAAGACAAAGACATCGTTAAATTGAAACGTTATGATTACGGTTATGAAATTGGTCTCGGATTTGATTTTTACCTGACTTATTTCAAGTTTAGTCCTGAAATTAAAATGTTCAATGGTCTGAATAACTTATTGGTAAAAGACAATAGCCGCTACGCGAGCCCGCTTGAAAAATTAAATTCAAAAATATTCCTAGTTTCCTTTTTATTTGAATGATGATTTCCCGAAAATGATCTAATATACACGTACATGATCAAGCAACTTGAGCTCGTCCTTCTTCCCGAAGAGGCAGCAGACCAAGGCAAACAGTTGCAGCAAGCGTCCGCGCTTCTTTCTGTTCCCCTTTCCCGAATAAATTATCTCCGTGTTCTGAAACGCTCTATTGACGCGCGTTCCAGACAAGTCAAAATACGTTTGCTGACGGAAGTTTATATTGATGAAACAGCTCCTCCCCTGCAATCTCCTGCAACATTATTTCATTTTGAAAAAGATGTGAGCAAGGCTCCGGCAGTTCATATCGTTGGTTTTGGTCCGGCCGGAATGTTCGCCGCTCTGAGACTTATCGAACTCGGTTATAAACCAATAGTACTCGAACGTGGTAAAGATGTACGGAGCAGAAGACGCGATCTGGCTACATTGAATAAAGAAGGCGAAGTGAATCCCGACAGCAATTATTGTTTTGGTGAAGGCGGTGCCGGTACATATTCCGATGGAAAATTGTATACCCGTTCCGGAAAACGGGGAGATATCCAACGGATACTTTCAATACTGGTGATGCATGGAGCCAATCCTGACATTCTTGTGGATGCTCATCCTCACATTGGAACGAATAAATTACCACAGCTGGTACAGGCAGTCAGAGAAACCATTCTGAAAGCAGGCGGAGAAGTGCATTTCAATACACGACTTACGGACATTGAAATTAAAGACCAGTGTGTCACTTCTATCCTTGCAAAAGATGTGAACACAAATGAAGAAAAATCATGGCCATGCAAATCCATTATTCTTGCAACAGGACATTCCGCCCGCGACATCTACGAATTACTGGAAAAAAGAAATATCCGTATTGAAGCTAAACCATTCGCCTTAGGAGTCAGGGTTGAACATCCTCAATCGATTATTGACGAAGTCCAATACCATTCTCCAAAACGCAGTGAGTTCCTGCCTCCTGCCAGTTACTCTCTCACTTGTCAGGTGAATGATCGAGGTGTTTATTCCTTTTGTATGTGTCCAGGAGGCATCATCGCTCCGGCAGCTACAGATAAAAATGAAATCGTAGTAAACGGATGGTCTCCCTCGCGTCGCAACAATCCATTCGCGAATTCGGGCATGGTGGTTAGTGTAGGTGAAAAAGATTTTCTTCCGTTTAAAAATCATGGAGCCTTGTCTGCTCTACGTTACCAACAGGATGTTGAACACAAAGCATTTCGTTCCGGAGGAGGAAAATTAAAAGCTCCTGCTCAACGACTCATCGATTTTACGGAAAACAAGTTCTCTTCAACACTTCCTGAATGTTCTTATGTTCCCGGAATTACTTCTGTTCTTCTTGATAAAGTATTGCCAAAAGATGTTGCATCCGCTTTGCGGGAAGGATTAAAATTCTTTGGAAAGAAAATGAAACCGTATTTTACAAATGAAGCTGTGCTTGTTGCAACTGAATCAAGGACTTCTTCACCGGTTCGAATTCCACGTGACAAAGAAACTTTGCAGCACCCGGAAATCAAAGGTCTCTTTCCCTGTGCTGAAGGTGCCGGTTACGCCGGAGGAATTGTTTCCGCAGCAATGGATGGGGAACGCTGCGCGGAAGCAGCAGTAGGGTTTTAGTTGTTAGGTGTTAGATTTTAGGTGTTAGATTTTAGGGTTGATTTGACCAGAATATAACATTCAATTTTTCCTATCTTTAACTTTCATTTTCCATCAACCAACATCCAACATCCAACATCCAACAACCAACAACCAACAACCAAGAACCAACAACCAACACGAATGCGTTTCCTCTATAACTTTTTCTTCAAACTTGCCGGATGGAAAATATCTGGAGATGTGCCGAGGGACATTAAAAAGTATATTATTATTGTTGCTCCTCATACTTCAAACTGGGATTTCCCTTTGGGTTTAGCTGTCAGAAGTATTTTAAAATTTCCTTCGAATTATCTTGGCAAAAAAGAACTGTTTGATTCGCCCTTTGGCTGGCTTTTCAAAAAACTAGGAGGATATCCGGTTGACCGTAAAGGATCACATAACCTTGTGGATCAGGTAGCGGATATTTACAAAAAGGAGGATCAATTTATCATCGCCATTGCTCCGGAAGGAACACGAAAGAATGTTCAAAAATGGAAAACCGGTTTCTATCATATCGCGGTGAAGGCTGGTATTCCGATTGTGATGGCGTCAATGGATTACCCATCAAAAACAGTATTCTTTTCTTCACCCTTCTACCCATCCGGAAATTTTGAAGCAGATGTGCTCATCATGCAAAACTTTTTCAAAGATAAACGAGGTAAAAACAGAGGGATTACTCCAATTCTTGGCTGAACTGATCTAAAAAACGAAGGCGGGAATTCTTTTGGAAATCCCGCCTTCGTTTTTATTAATAGATAAGATCAGTCGTGTTGTACTAATAATTTTTGAGTTTCCGATTGCTCTCCTTTTCTCAGTGTGATAAAATAAACTCCAGACTTCCAGGCTCCAGTATTCAGGTGAATGGATTTTTGTTGGGATGAAAGTTTCTCGTTCCAGATATCTTTACCGAGAACATCGGTGATGATAATTTCACCTCCGTCTCCATTGTTTAATGTAATATTCAAAGTACCCGAAACCGGACTTGGATAGAATGAGAACAGTTCACCTTTACTCATTTCAGGAATGTTGGTTGTATTTGGTACAACGACAAACTGCCCCATCATTCCGTCATCTTCATGCATGAGAACATGGCAATGATACATGTAAGGCATAGTAGTGTCGGCAAAATCTTCAAACTTGGTAATGAACCTGACAGATTCATTTGGACCAACAAGCACTACATCTTTAAATCCCGCTTCGTAGGGTTGTGCGGGAATGCCATTGCGGTCCAGCACAAAAAACTGTACATCATGGATGTGAAAAGGATGTGCCACCATCGATTGGTTTGAAAGACTCCAGACCTCGATGTTGTTGATAGGAATACGGTAATCGATTCTTTCCATGTCAAACATTTGTCCATTAAAATAGAAAGGCCCATCCGGAGACATCATGTTTTGAGTTGATATGATGATGTTCCTGAAATCATTCATATTCGCCTCATCCAGTGGGGTAAATGAAACAAGTGATGAAGGGATAGTCGTAACAGGATTTATGGTTGGTGGAGTTACATTTAATTGAAGAATATTAAAATCAATTCCATTGATCGGACTGTACATTGCGGTGTTCATACTTGGCATCGGAGTACCGCCCTGGATTCCTGTAGGAAATTCTGATGCATAACTCATCAGGTAAAATTGTTGACCTGTCATTCCATTCAGATCAAGCAAAATCTCAACTCGCTCTCCCGGAGACAAACGAATTCGTGTAACCTGCACAGGTGCAGTAAGTAGTCCCCCATCATTGCCAATCACCTGGAAGGGCATATTTCCGGTAAAACCAAA
>CAYMMN010000177.1:0-6809 GCA_964391495.1 uncultured Flavobacteriales bacterium
AGTCCGCCGCACATCACAAACTCATGGGTGTTGGAATGAAAAACAGATTCGAAAGTTGACGTTCCACTTGTAAACACAGCTAAAGCGCCAGTCATATTGGCTGCAGAATCAAAGAGTACCAGAGTGGCGGCACTGCCTGCAGTTTGTCCGACAACTGCTAATTCACCGGCTGGAAGCATGTCGAGATCGTAGTAGAAAGACGATGGTGTTGCATCAATGTAGCGTTTGTACCATTGCACATGCCCGGTTTGATCCATTTCTGTCAGGTGAATCTGGCTTGAAGGGAAAGTCAGATTTCCATAGACGGTCATATTTACAAACTTGCCATCGAAACGCTCTTTTGTTTTGACCGCGGAATAGTAAATTGAGTCGGGGATGTAATGCTTTCTTTGAAAGGTGTTTTGAGCAAATGCCTGAATTGCGAGTATGGGAAGGAAGAGAAGTAAAAAATGTTTTTTCACAGATGTATGAATTTTTCTGAAATGTAAAGAAAAATTCTAAAAAAAAGCAAAAGCATAGCGCGGATGCTTTTCCTAATTATAATGTTGTTTCGCGTGGTCAAGTTCGGGTTTTGCATTTTCCCAAACCGAATTTATTCTTGTGTAAGCTTGAATAACCTGATCTTTGTTTTCTCCCTTACGCGAATTTTCTTCAACAAAGCGAAGGTCTTCACGCAGCGTTTCAATTCCAAGGGTGAGCATATTATTCTTCATTCGGTGAATGATGCCGGACAAAGCATGGAAATCCTCACTCGCTATTTTTTGGTTAGCATCATTTATCATCAACGGAATTTCCCTACAAAGTATTTCAAGCATATCTTTAATGAAGGAATTAGATCCAAGCGAAGCATCCTGAAGATTTTTCAGATTGATAAATTTATATTTCATGGGCACCGGGATTGCTAAATTTATATCCTGTACACTGGACTCGGTCAATTTGCCGTTACTGAGCAGATTCAGTATGGTTTCGTGCAGTTGAAGTGCATTGAATGGTTTTGTGAGACATTTTTCTGCACCTAGCGATATTGCCTTTTCCATCAGACTTACTTCCGCGGAAGCGGTGAGAGCGATGATGGGCATATTATTGAAACCATTTGATTTCCGGATCTGCTTAATGGTTTCAAATCCATCCTTCACAGGCATAAATAAATCGATCAGTGCTAAATCATACTTTTTCTTGTTTAGCATTTCCAGGGCTTCTGATCCATTGTTCGCGACATCCCACTTAAATCCCCAAAATTCAAGATAGGATATTGCAACTTTTTGGTTCACAAGGTTGTCTTCAACCAATAAAAGATTGTAATCGCGTGAAGTAATAAATTTAGCGGTGGAATTGTCTTCTGATTGTCTGGAAACAATTTGACTTTCAGTTGTGATTTCAGCATTTAATTCAAAACTAAATACACTTCCTTTGTGCAGTTTACTGGTGACAATGATTTTGCCTCCCTGCAATTCAATTAGTTTTTTTGTGATGGCAAGACCCAAACCTGTTCCGCCATATTTTTGAGAAATGTTTTTATCAGCCTGCTGAAAAGCTTCAAAGATATTTTTTAATTTCTCTTTAGCTATTCCTATTCCTGTATCGCTGATTTGGAATTTTAAATGAGTGAAATTGTTTTCCGGAATGCCGGAGGATACCTGAATGCTTACATTTCCTTTTGAAGTAAACTTCACAGCGTTTCCAATCAGGTTATTCAGGATTTGAGATAATCGCAATTCATCACCTTTGATGAATTCCGGTACATTCTCAGCAATATCCAGAATCAGTTCAACTTGTTTTTCTTCGCAGGTTTGTCTGAACATCTGATAAATTCCGCTCAGCAATTTTTTTAGATTAAATGAATTTTTTGCGAGCTCAATTTTACCGGCGTCGATTTTGGAAATATCAAGGATGTCAGTTATTAATGCAAGAAGGTTCTTGGCTGAGAAACTCAGAATTTCAAGGTTCTCTTTTGTGTTCGCTTCGGAATTCAGGTTTATGAGATCCGTGATCCCGACGATGGCGTTGAGAGGAGTTCGAATTTCATGGCTCATAGTAGCCAGAAAAGATTCTTTTGCTCTTGATGAATCTTCCGCTTTGTATTTTGCTTTTTTTAGTTCTTCTTCCAGACGTTTTTGTTCGGTAATGTCGAGATGAATGCCCACACTTCCAACGAGGTCACCATTGTCGTTGTATCTTGGCGCTCCGCTAATCATCCACCATCGTAATTCACCGTTTTTATTTCTGACGGATACTGTATACATGTCTGAAATGCCCTTGGTGCGCGCATCATTTTTTGTTGAGATCACGTGCCTTTCACTTTCACTGATAAGTAAATTGGAAGCTTTGCGCCCAACAAGGTCATCTAATGAATAGCCTGAAATATTGCAAAAACTCTGGTTGGCATATTGAATGACATCGTTCATGTCCACTTCAAGTAAGCCAAGATTCATATTCGCTATAATGTTGCGGTATTTTTCTTCCTGTAATTTCAGATTTTGTTCAGCGTGTTTCTTTTCGCTGATATCCATTGCAAGAGCGGTTAATTCAACAGTTACATTGTTTACCTGCCTTGCCTGTACACTTTGACCAATCCAGATTTCCTTGCCACGTTTTGTCACAATCGGAAATTCATAATAAGTTGTCGAAGTGTTTGACAGCACCTGATTGGTGTAAAATTCAGCAGCTCTTTCGCGATAATCTTCTCTGATGAGTTCAGAATACCCCATATTCAGCAATTCTTCTTTGGAATATCCTGTTATTCTTTCCGCAACATCATTGACAAATGTAAATCTCCCTTCACGGTTGGCTTTGAAAATAATATCCGTGGCCTTTTCAATAATGGTACGATATTTAGCTTCCGACTGTATTAATTTGTTTTTTTGAATTCCCAGAGTTTTTAAAAGGAATTTTATTTCGCTGATGGTTATTTCCTGCGTTTTTAGAACATGCAGGAGATCGATCATCGGATCGCTGATCGCGAAATCATGTAAATTGAGGTTGGATTCCTTTACTTTATCTACTGAATCAAACCAGGGTGTGCCAATAAACAAATACTTGTTTTCAGAAGCCAGGTACTCTATTTGGCCTCTCAAGAGCAGATCCTTTTTTGATTTGAATTCAAGAATGATCAATTGGTTAATCAGTGGCTTGAGGTCTTCTGATTTTTCAATTGCGATGTCCGGACGTTTGATTTTAAAAAAGTCATTGAATTGATCCAGCTTTATGACAGGATTAATTTTTTTCAATGACTTCCCGATCGAAATAATTCTGAGTTGGTGATCAAGCAGCAGGTAAAACGGGAATAACCTGTTGAATTGTTCGTTGTCAAAAAAGAAATTAGCTTGATTCATTTACCAGATCACTTTGAATATCTCGTGAGTACTCCCTTCGGTTCTGCTTTGTATTAATTCAATTGTTATCTCAGTATTGTATATTTTTCCTAATCCAATCAACAAGCCTCTGACAAATTCCTGTAAACCCTGACGTTTGGAAAAATAATGGAGGCAAATGCTGTTTGGTTCTACGTCACTAATCTTAAATTCAGGTGGTGTAAGTTTCGGATACATCAGCATAATCCGATTGTGGAAAACCGGTAGATTAAGAAGGAACTCCTTCAGATTGTCTCCGCCGGTGGACATCAGACCCTTGTATTTTTCACTTGCAGTGTTTAGTACCCACCATTCTCCGAATTTTACCAATACTTCATTCAATGGAATATGCAATTCATCGGCAACTGCATTCGCGAGCTTGTAGGTAAGATCATCATCGTATGGTTCAGTGCTAATGAAAAATTCAACATTGACCCCGCTGCGTTTTTTAATTGCTTCCCATTTGGCGGCGCCAAAATTTTCCGTAACAAGATCCTCGATCGCTCTGTTGATAATCCCGTACATCAGTGCTTATTTTAATTTCTGGCCTATCACTGTTATCGCGTTTCCTTTTTTTGAAATTCCTTTATTCAGCAACATGTCAAGAGAAATTAGTCCTTTGCAAAAAGGAAGAGAAAGTAGTTGAAACAGGGACCCTCTCTTTTTCATCAGGTATGCGATTTCCCATGATAATCGGGAAAGGATTCCATCTGTTTGTGAAGCAAATATAATGTTAAAACCTTCCTTCGTGAAACGATTTTTCAACGCTTCCAGAGAATATATTTGCCCTGGGTGTTCATGTTTTAACCAGGCTTCGTGTTCTTCAAACCAGGCTGCCGGGAAGACAGAGGATTGTGTAATGTTTGGCATTTTTACCATCAGGTATCCACCCGGTTTTAATTTTTTATAGGCTTCCGCAAATGGCATTTTATCTTCCGGAATGTGTTCGAACACATCGACGGAATAAATAAGGTCGAATTCCTCTTTTGGTAATGATTCAATGTATCCTTCGTGAATCGTCAGATTGTTGAGTTGTAATTTACTTTGAGCAAAGCGTACATTTTTTAACGCATCAGGATCTACATCCAAAGCGGTGATATTGACGTGAGGAAGTCCTTTGGCCATCATGTAAGAATATTCACCATATCCACAACCAAGGTCAAGTATATTATTCATTTTATCTAAAGCCAGAACAGAAATGTGCTTACGAAACACTCTTGAACGTGCGTAGTTTCCAATATTGGTATATCCAAGTATTCTGTTCAGCCATTTGGCTAATACCGGATGATTTTGCATTTTCCCGCTCAGAAAGGGCTGGGCTGTTCCATAACTTAGTTTAATTGCTTGTGCCATTTATTTGTTTTTAGATTTATTATTTTTAGATGAGTTTGTGTTAATTTTCAATTTGTAGCGAGTCGGATAGCTTTGTTCCAGGCCGCCTGTTGTTTTCCGCTGAAGTATTTTATCCATCCTGCAATGATGCAGTAGTGCATAAAGTCAAAGTAGTAGGGTACAAAGAAGAATTTAATCCTTACATTTTTTCGTTCAGCCATCCAACCCACCAAAGCAGCGGAATGGAAGAGGAGTTGGGCAGCCAGAAGAATAGTGTAAATCGTTCCTTCTTCCGCAATCATGATATTTGAAAGAAGCGCCAGCGGAATCATTACCGGAGTCACGATCCATCGTGAGAACCGGTGAAAGAAATACTGCAAACTCTTCAACCCGTAGCGGAACGGATTTAAGAAATCGGTTAAACGCAGGACCGATTGCAGTCCGCCGGCGCCAATACGTACTTTTCTTTTTAATTCTTCATTGGTGTTGAGAGAAGGGTTTTCTGTTGCAAATGCCTTGGGTTCGTAAGCAAGCCGGAAGCCCTGGCGCAGAATATTCATGGAAATCATGAAATCGTCCAATAATGTGTCTTCAGGTACTTCTTTGAACAAATGTGTGCGGATTGAAAAAAGTTCTCCGGCAGCACCAATCAATGAGCTTAATTTAGCATCCTGGTTTTTTAAAAAAGATTCATATTTCCAGTACAATCCTTCTGTCGCTGCCGCTGCCGCATCTGTTTTTTCCAGAACCCTTTTTTCTCCCGAAACACCTCCGGTTTTTTCATCTGAATAATGTTTGATCAGTTCTTTCAGTGCATCGCGGTTCAGCATAACATTAGCATCCGTAAATACCGTGATGGGTTCCTTGATAAATGGCATCGCGCGATTGATTGCTGCCGTTTTTCCTTTTCTTGCAATTTGCGTAAGCAGAGATACTGAATTGTAATTTCCGGCAATTTCATTGGTTCTGTCCGTGCTACCATCCGATACGATATACACCTTTAATAATTCCTTAGGATAATCAAGGTTGAATGTGTTTTTGAGTTTTTCGTCAAGAATTTCTTCTTCATTGTACGCAGCTATGAGAATGGCTACAGCCGGGAGTTCATTGTCCTGCAGATTGGTTATATTGACTTTTGAATTGAATTTGTTTGCAATCCAAAGGATCATGCCATATCCTGCATAAACAAAAACAAGTGTGAGTGTTGAAATCCAGAATAGTATTTCCATTTTGAAGTTTACTTTAAGTACTTAATAATTTTAGCAGGCGTTCCTGCGACAAGAGTATAAGGTTCCACGTTTTTTGTTACTATTGAACCGGCTGCAATCACTGCGCCTTCTCCGATGTGAACTCCTTTCAGGATCATTGCACGTGTAGCGATCCAGACATTATTTTCTATGACAATGGGTGAAGATTGTCCCTCTTCATCATGTTTTTGCGTATCGTGGAAGTCGCTGTCCATGATGATGACTTCAGGAGCAATGTGGATGTTATCTCCAATGATGATTTTATTCTTCGCTGCGATTCGTGAGCCATTGATGAATGTGTTTTTGCCAATCTGTATTTCCGCACCTTTGAAAGCTGCAAGTCGTGTGGTTGTAAACTGGGACCAGATTTTTGATCCATCTCCAATCGAAATATTTCCTGTTGTCAATAATGAAGGCTTTTTCCGACACATGACCATTTTTCCTGTGTTTACCTGACGCAAATAAAATTTACTAAATAGTAATTGCTTCAACTTTGAAAGTGAAGTGAACAGAAACAGTAATGGTGTAAAGAAGTGAACTCGTTTTTGCTCAAGCTTCCATTTGATATAGTACTTTCTGTACAATTGATAGAAATTTTGCATTGTTCAGATGGTGTTATAAATTGAGAGCAGTTTATCCGCGGAAAGTGTCCAGCTGAAAGAGCGGATGCGTTCATAACCTCGATCAATCAGATCCTGTGCTTGTTTTTGGTTTGTAAGAACCTGTGCCATAGTTTCTCCAATTTGTTTTTCATTGAATGGGTCCACCAGAACAGCTGCTTTTCCTGCCACTTCAGGCAGTGCAGAGGTATTGCTGGTGATTACAGGTGTACCGCTGGCCATGGATTCCAAAAGCGGAATTCCAAAACTTTCCCGCAATG
>CAYMMN010000178.1:0-6807 GCA_964391495.1 uncultured Flavobacteriales bacterium
GGAGATGATAAAGGGAAGGCGATCAAAACAGACCCAAATGGTTTTAGTTACCTCACCGGTTATTTTTCAGGAAATGCAAATTTCGGCTCACTGAATATGACCAGTAGCAGTAATAGCAACGATATTTACCTCGCTAAAGCTGATCCGAACGGAAATATTCTTTGGGTGAAGAAAGCTGGTGGAACAAAAGAAGATCGTGGTCGTGGTGTTGCTTTTGATCAACAAGGCAATGTATTTATCACAGGAACAATTACACAGGCTGCAAACTTTAGTGGTACAAATGTGACTGTACAGGGAAAGAACAGCATGTTTATCGCCAAGTATGATACAAGTGGAAATTTTTTATGGGTACGTACAGCCGGTGGGTGTTGCGATACAACACGCGGGAATGCAATCACAACAGATGAACTGGGAAATGCATATGTAGCAGGATATTTTAAAGACACTACATATTTTGATACCACAGAATTAATCTCAGAAGGAAGTACAGATAATTTTCTTGTAAAATATGACCCGAACGGAAATATGCTTTGGGCAAAACGTAGCGGAGGACCTTATGAAGATATGGCCTATGCTTGTACTTACGATGCACGAAAAAATCTGGTCTATGTAACAGGGCAAATTGACGATCACGGATATTTTGGAACCGTTTACGTTGGTGCACGAGGTAATCGTGATGTGTTTGTTGCTGTTTACGATACCGCAGGAAATGTAAACTGGGCAAAACCCGGAGGCGGAGTTCAACGTGACGCCGGCCTGGCTGTGACCTATGATACCTTAAGTAATATATATACATCCGGATTCTTTAACGATACTGCTTATTTCGGTCCGGACACTTTGCGTGGTTATTCTCTGGCGGATTTTTATGTTGCAAAAACATCTCCTGCAATAGCTACTCAGCCAAATGTAAACACCTCTTCTGTTCAAATTACAAGTAGTAACTGCGGTGACCTGCAATTGAATTTCCTTCCCGGAAATGGTTATGGAAGAATAGTTGTTGCAAAAGCGGCCTCAGCTGTTAATGCTTTCCCGGTCGATGGTATGTATTATACCGCCAACAGTCAGTTTGGTAGTGGTGCAAATCTGGGTTCGGGAAATTTTGTTGTTTACAATGGAACGGGAAGTTCTGTGACTGTGACAGGACTCACACTCGGTATTCGATATTATTTTCAGATTGTAGAATACAACGGTCTGGGTTATGCGGCGAATTATCTGAGCGTAGGTAATCCAACCGTGAATGCCGTGTCCAACGGATTTACAATGACAGCCGTTGCCGGCTCTTCAACAATATGCGCCGGCTCTTCAACACAGTTAACAGCAAGTGGAGCTACCACATATCAATGGACACCTGCAACCGGATTAAGTGCAACAACCGGCGCTGTTGTTACAGCGAATCCTGCAAGCACAACAACTTATACAGTGACAGGAACAAATTCCGGAGCTTGTACTGCTCAGGCATTGGTGACAGTCACAGTGAATGCTGTTCCGGTGGTTAGTTTCGGAAATTTATCTTCGGTTTGTTTGAACGCGAATGCAATCACACTGACACAAGGATCTCCCGCAGGAGGTACTTATTCCGGTACGGGAGTAAGTGCTGGTGTATTTACACCTTCAACAGCCGGCATCGGACAACATATCCTTACATACCAATATTCAAACGGAGGATGCAGTGCATCCGATACTTCGGTGATTACAGTTTATAATCTGCCAACGGTTACTTTGTCATCTTTCGCGGATGTGTGTTCCAGCGTGGCTCCGATTACATTGAGTGGAGGTTCGCCAGCCGGTGGAACATATTCGGGAACCGGAGTGAGCTCGGGAATCTTCAATCCTGCTATGGCAGGTGCAGGAACGCACACGATTACTTATTCCTATTCTGATGCAAGCGGATGTTCAAATTCCGCGACTTCAAATATTGTTGTACTTGCAGCTCCTACCGTAACACTTGGTTCCTTCTCTCCGGTTTGTGCTAACTCAGCCTTCTTCGCTTTGAGCGGTGGATCACCTTCCGGTGGTACATATTCCGGAAACGGAATTAACAATGGAAATTTCTTCCCGGTATTAGCCGGTGCAGGAAATGATACTGTTGTCTATACTTATACTGCAGCGAACGGATGTTCGGCTTCGGCCATTTCTACCATTCGCGTAAATACTTTACCGAATGTGACAATCAGTTCATTCTCGCCGACTTGCTTAAATACTACTCCTTTCAACCTGAGTGGTGGTTTACCAAATGGAGGAAGTTATAGTGGTAATGGTGTGACCGGCTCTACTTTTAATCCTTCTGTTGCCGGTGCAGGATTTACAACAATTACATACGTCTATACAGATGCTAACGGTTGTACCAATTCCGCACAGACACAGATTTCTGTGACAGCTCCGCCAACAGTGACACTCTCCGCATTTACCGGAGCATGTATCAATGGCGCTCCTGTTGTACTCAGCGGAGGAAGTCCTTCCGGTGGTACGTATAGTGGCACCGGTGTGAGCAACGGAACCTTTAATCCTCAAATAGGATTGGGAACGTATACAATCAATTACAGTGTTACACAAAACGGTTGTGTAGGAAGTGCATCCCGACCAATGACGGTTTACCCTGCACCTTCTGTGCAATTGGGTGCTGATTCGGTGGTGTGTGCGAACGCAACCATCGTATTGAGTGTTGGTTCAGGTTACAGTTCTGTGTTCTGGTCAACCGGAGAAACAAGTACTTCTGTAAATATCGATAGTTCAGGTACAGGAGTTGGAACAAAATTGATTTACGTAACTGTCGGCAACGCATTTGGTTGTCAGTCCAGTGATACCATCCGCATTACTTTCGATCCTTGCAGCGCCATTTCTCAACCTGCTAAGGAAAATCTGGGTGTCTTTGTGTATCCGAATCCTTTCCGCGGTACTTTCCGCATCCTGACAGAGAAAGTGGTGACCATTCATATCTATGATATGAGCGGAAGATTACTGGAAGAGCAAGAGAATGTTAACGGTTATACAGAAGCCGGTGCAAAACTTGCAGCAGGAACTTACTTCGTTGATGTGATTTATATGGATCAGCGGAAAACGATCAAAGTAATCAAGACAGAACATTAAAATTATCTACTCTACATAAAACCCCGGACCTTATTTAGGATCCGGGGTTTTTCTTTTTGGTCAGAATGTAGATTTCTTTTCTGAAAAAACTAATTCAGAATTTGAACACGTTTTACGATCGTTTGCTTCGGTGTTTTTATTTGCAAAAAATAAAATCCCGGGGATAAATCAGAGGCGGTGAAGGAAATATTTTGCAAACCCTGTTGCAATTCCATTTGTAAATCATCTCCCATTAATCGTCCTGACAAATCGATGAGTCGGAATGAAAATGTCTCCGGTTTTTCCAAGTTCAAATTAATTTGAAATTCTCTGCGCGAAGGATTCGGATAGATGGAAATATTTTCATCAGTTATTGATTCGTCAATTCCGAGGATCAAAGGCAATAATGTAACCTGACGGATCGCTTCAATACTATCTCCAAGATCATTGAAAGACAAGAGGCGAATGTAATATGAGCCGGCGGCAAGTCCATGCGTGTTCCAATTTGCAAGCGTAGCATGTCTCACTTCATTGTAAATGCCGGTATCAATCGGTGTCCAATCCGGAGCATTGGGAATCTGATAGTAAACTCCATACTTCGTAAAATTCATAAACGATCCTTGCGGTCCCTGATCAATCCAGACGGAGCCGGGAATGTGTACAACACTATCCGCATAGGTCGCTGAGGGAGCGTCCACCTGCATGTACCATGTTGTTGATCCGTCATTGGCAACAGGATCTGCAGGCAAACTGCTTTGCACAACGACCAGCAATGATTGCCCGATAGAAACCGCGCCGCCACTGTTGACTGAGCCGTAGCCAAAAACCATGATTCCGTTTTTCTCGCTGCGTACACTGGTTCCAACGGAAACATTCGACGCGAAGACAACTCCATTTTCGCTCGCCCAGAAATAACCTCCGGAACCATCACAATAAAATCCATTCGCGGTGATTTGCGATCTTCCCATCGCACCGACTTCACCCAGAATACAACCGCTGATACTCGCTTCAGAAGAATCGAAAAGATAAACACTCCAGGTTTGTAATTGTGAATTCTGAAGCTGCAGGTTTCTGTCGGCAAGCGGAGCGGTGAAATTGCTGTAGTTCGAATTGTTCACCAATCCGGAGATACCCACTGAATCACCACGATTGAACCATAAACCAATTGCACGGATGGTCGAATTCGAAATACTTACATCGGAACCATTCTCCGGCATGATGGCCCACATTACATCCGTACAGGTGTCGAGCTGAACGGAATAGCCAACACCCTGAATTCCGCTCAACTGGTTGTTGAAAGTGTATGAAGCGACATTTGCTCCGGAAGGAAACTGATGCTGAATTACAGCTGTATCCGGCAAATGATGCCAGACCAATAATGTATTTGTGTTTCGGAAATGAATATTGGAATTTCCGGTACAAATGTATTCACCACCGAGATTGTTTCCGTCGCAAAAGAAATTCACGTGGTCATAAATCCCTGCCGTCGTCCAATCGGCATGATGGATGTTGTTAAAAGTGATTTCCGCATTTCCATATGCGACCAGGTTGTGCGACATCCCTCCAAAATCCAAAGTAGAGTTTTGAATGTTCAATACAGATGTGTCCACCGCGAGAATGCTGCGCTGATAAAAATATTGCTGTGGAAAAAACAATGTTGAAGAGTCGGCCCAAACCTGTCCATGACCAATCACATAAAGATCTCCCAAAATTGTAGCATTTGCATGATCAAAAATCAAAACACCATCCTGTAAAACGATAATCGGACCGTTATTAGCCCACACACCTGAAACACGCACAGTATCCCCTGGTAAGTACCCAACAATCAATGTGTCATTCATCATCCGGCTCAATCCGTTCAGGTTATGAATTTGCTGCAGAATACTTTTTGTGTTTTCGTTGTCCAAAACCTTTTTCATTCCAAAAGACTCCTGTGCATCGGGAGCAGACTCCGATTGCATTTCATTTTCAGATTGAGTCTCCAAAAAAGAGTTTCGAAGTTTTGAATTCAAATCCAGCCCGGAAAGCAAAGGAATGCGAATAGAATTATTGGTTTGCTGTGCGATCACATCACCACAAGCAAAAGCGCAGAACCCTAAAATCATTGCTGCCCAAAACTGTGTTTTAATAAATCTCATCCTGTATTTTAATTTAGCTATGAAATTACTGTTTTTTTTATTCCACAATACACCGTTTTGTACCTTGTACCTGGTACCTGGTACCTGGTACTTTGTACCAAGTACCAGGAAAGTATGCGACGAATAAATTGGTACAGTTCAATCCGCAATCAAAAGACTTTTCCTCTTCATCCGAATAAATTTCTCCTCTACAAATCGCCAGGAGATACCTGCCAGAATCAGTGTGATGATGAGTGTATACAGAAACACAGAAGAGTTTCCTGTATATCCTTTTTCAACAAACATATTGATGACCGGCATGTGATATATATATGTTCCGTAGGACAAATCATTTCCATGAAGAATTTTCTTTGAAAGCCACGGGATTGTATAAGCCAGAGAGATCGTCAGTATCGCGAGGATAAGTTTTCCGATAAATGGTTTGGAAACAAAATCCGGCAGGAGGTAAGAGTACAAAATAAAAATCAGCAGCCAGATTCCTGCTTTCCCGTAGATGTAGGCTGACTTGTACGCCTTCCATCTTTGTAATAACATTCCAGCCAGGAACATATAGAAGTGTGGCAGAAATGTAACAGCCAGAAATTTGTTTTGTCTTTCTGTAAATGGGAGCAAAGAGTGGACAATTGCAATGATGAAAAACAAAATCATCAACAACAGAATCGAGTTGTTTCCTTTAGGATTTCTCCGGATGAAGAAATACAATATTGGGAGCAAAAGATAAAATTGTAATTCCACAGTGATGGTCCACAAACTTCCGTTTAGCACTCCCGTTCCATAGACTCTGAGAAAATCAGGGTTAAAGAACTGCACTATGCTAAACTGTCCGAGCAGCCATGGAAGGGTAACAGGATTAAGGAAGTTGACACCTCCAACAATGGTTGCAGTGAGTATGGAGAATAACACACAAACCCAAAGTCCGGGAAAAATACGCAAAGCGCGGTTGGTAAAATAGATCCGGAGATCCGGATTTTTTTCGAAGGATGCGGAGATCAGAAATCCGCTGATGGTAAAAAATATCGGGACGCCGGGAAATTTTTCGATAAACAAAAACAAAGCTCCGGTTTTATCCAGATGCAAATGATGAAATCCATGGCTGATCACCACTTGTATCGCGGCAAAGATTCTCAGTAAATCAAAATTGTTGATCCGTAAATCCTTTTCAGCCATACGCAGATTCCCGGGAAATTTTATTCCTTTTCAAATGTAAAAAAAGGAATCTATTCAAAGGCTTGTTTGAAATGAATTTATAAGCTGGTTTTAGTGATGGTGAGGGAAATGACTTAATCTATTAAATAGTAGTTCTCTTCAGTGGGTTATAAAATTTCGCGCAAAGACGCAAAGGGCGCAAAGTTTTATTTCGAATAATAGTTTCATCCTTTCCAGTTCTATCTTACTGTACTCCGCTCGTTCCTCTCAAATGATGTTTTTGTTTGAGCAAAAGGGAGGGTTTTCTGGATACCGGAAAGAACATTACCAAATTACCTAAAAGTTCTCTTCGAGATGACAGTAGCTTGTTGGGGTGAATGTCGTCCAGTTCCCGCTTAAAGGACGCTGTTTCATTTTACCAAATATGTTTGGCGGGAACTGGACGACATACTCTATT
>CAYMMN010000179.1:0-6789 GCA_964391495.1 uncultured Flavobacteriales bacterium
ATACTGATAGTACTTTTGAATGAATGTCGGCGACTGATTTTATTATCTATTTCGATAAAATTTAATTCGGGAAAAACAGAAGCAAGCATTCGCCCTTTCAATGTGGATACTTCCTGTTTTAGAAACTTTGAAAGTATTGGATTACAATAAGCGATTTTACCTTGTAGGTTTGTAATTAAAATTCCCTCAGAATTTATATCAAATACACTCCGTAAAGGTTTAATAAAATCGAGCACACTTTTCATACAAAATAATTATTCCAGGCCCCATTCTGTCGCGATCCTGATTGCATCAGCGGCATTTCTCGCGTCCAGTTTTTTAAACAGATTTTTTTTGTAAGAATTGATCGTGTTCAGTCGTAGTCCAAGGATTCGTGAAATGTCCTTTGCGGAATGACCCATTCGTATATGACGCAACAATTGAATTTCACGCGGGGATAAACTAATTCCAAAAACAGTTGAAGAAGGAATTTGTTCAGATTCGGTTGGAGAATCAATGTTGTTTTGTTTCAACAACTGATTCAGAATCTTTTCTGTCAATTGTTTATCGACAGATTTTTCATCTGTCACATCACGTGTGAATACGATCGTAAACAATACCTGATCTTTTTCATCTCTCTCCAGCACAAAACTTTCTCCGTGTAACCAGCGCCAGCTGCCGTTACGGTGTCGCCACCGGAATTCATACACAATTGGCTTGTGATCATGTATGAAGGGTTCAGAGTTCCACAAACTGATCCCTTTTAAAAATTCTTCCACGATCCTCTTTACATCTTCAGGATGCGTGAGTGAAATGCCAAGAGCCCAACCGTTTTCAATAAATTTTTGGGGATCCCAGCCAATTATTTTTTCCAGAGCATCGGATACATATAGCGTGGTTCGTGCTTGTACATTGGTGACGGTAACCATTTCATCTGTCCTGTCTCCAAGCGCTTTGAGCAAATTGATCTGGTGATGAAAATGTTGCATGCGTTCTTCCTCAAGACCTATCTTTTCCTTAAAAACAAAAAGTACACCAATAGGTTCATTATTGAGATTGTGGAGCAAAGTGTAGTTTACTGTAACAGTGAAATTCTTGCCATTATTCCCCGAACAATTTATAACACGGATAATATTTTCCTGAGCGGAAAGTTCACTCAGCAATTTATCAAACCTGAAATTGGGATCGTGGCGTAGCTCGGTACAAAACCGACCGTTGACTTGTTCAACAGAATATCCAAAAAGTTCACGAATTGCAGGATTGGTATAGGAGATTTTTCCGTCAAGGCCCGTTACCATGATTCCATCTTTCGATAAATCATACAAAACCACCGCAGGTTGTATGTACGCAAATAGGGAATGCATGTCGGACAATTAAAATTAACTCCATTTGCTTAATCAGCAATAATGCCTGCAATGACAAAACACAAATGGCCTGTGGATTTGAGATCAAATCCGGAATATTTCAAAAAAAGTAGACCAAAAATGCATTTTGTCCGATTGAACAAACACTTCAGATTGCTATTTCAGCAAGAGATTTTTTACTAGCTCAATATCTCAAGGTCAAATATATAAATCCTCCCGAATTAAAAAAATTTTTTCCGTCAATGAAAAATTAAAAGAAATCCATGCATTGTTTATTTTTTGAATTCCCAGGTGTGTTTATCCATTTCTTTCAGGCAAACGACAAGCAAATCAATACACGATGAAATGTCGGTTTTATCTGCCATTTCAATTACCTGATGAATGTGACGTGTTGGAATCGAAATTGCACCGGCAATAGAACCGGTTTTTCCCATTCTCTGAATTCCTGCAGTATCTGTACCGCCTGCCTGAAGAATTTCAGGTTGCCATTTTATTTTATGTTTATCCGCAGATTTTTTCATGAATTCAACCATTCTTGCATCGCAAATGGTGGAAGAATCCATGATTTTAATAGCCGCACCTTTGCCAAGCGCCGTTACTCTTTCATGTGGTTGTGAACCCGGCACATCATAAGCAATCGTTGTGTCCAGCCCGATTCCAAAATCCGGTTCAATGTGATGGGCAGCGACATTCGCGCCACGGATTCCCACTTCTTCCTGAACCGTAAAGACTCCATAAACATCAAAAGGAACCTGCTTTAATTTGCGGAATGTTTCAATTAAAATAAAAACTGATACCCTGTTGTCTATTGATTTACAATTTACACAATTGCCCATTTCAATCAGCTGACGTTCTCTGGTGATCGGATCGCCTACCCGAATGAATTTTTCAACTTCTTTTTTTGACATTCCCAGATCAATAAAGAAATCCGTGATCTGTGCGGATTTATTTCGTTCTTCCGCGGTCATAATGTGTATGGGCTTGCTTCCCATGACCCCGACAAGATCTTTACGTCCATGTACGATCACGCGTTGCGCAGTGAGTGTTTTTGGGTCAAATCCTCCAAGTGTATGAAAGCGTAAAAATCCGTTGTCGTCAATATGCGTAACCATGAATCCAATTTCATCCATATGTGCCGCTACCATTACACGCTTATCATTCTTTCCCTTTTTAATGGCTGTGACATTACCCATCTTATCAATGTGAACCTCATCTGCTAGAGGTTTGATTTCACGCAATACAATTTCACGAATGCGATTCTCGAAACCCGGCGCGCCGGCGGTTTCACAAATTTCTTTCAGAAGTGGCAGGTTGAAGGACATTAGGGATTTTAGATTTTAGATTTTAGAATTTAGAATTTAGATTTTAGTTGTTGGTTGTTGGTGATGCTTTGATTAATGGGTCAAGATCACAACAACTATTTCCAGATTATTTAACGCGACCGAGTTTGATCATGTTAGTACGGCCTTGCTCGGAAAGAGGAATACTTGCGAGGTTAATAATTATTTCACCGTTGGTGACATAACCTTTGTCTTTCAGAATTTGTTGCAATTCATCAATGGTTTCATCTGTAGATACATGATGATCATAGAAGAATCCGCGAACTCCCCATACCAGGCTGAGCACATTGAGCAAAGACGGAACGTCTGTAAAGATAAGGATATCTGCCTGTGGTCGTTGAGCAGCCACTTTGTAGGCGGTATATCCGGAACGAGTCATTCCGACGATCGCTTTTGCGGCCACTTGAGAAGCCATTACACATGCATTGTAACACGCGGAATCGGAAATGAAAGTACTGCTGGTAATATCAGGTTTTATATCACGGTTATAACGGTAAGCTTTTGCTTCAACGGTTGAAATGATGTTCCGCATGTACTCCACCACTTTGACAGGGTATTGTCCGACTGATGTTTCTCCGCTTAACATTACCGCATCGGCGCCATCCATCACAGAGTTAGCGACGTCATTGACTTCCGCCCGAGTGGGAGCGTAATTGGTAATCATAGTTTCCATCATCTGAGTTGCTATGATCACCGGCTTGGCGGCCTGGATACATTTGTTCACAAGCATCTTCTGGATGATGGGCACTTCCTGCATTGGAAGTTCGACTCCAAGGTCTCCGCGTGCAACCATTAATGCATCGGTTTCCCTGATAATAAAATCAATTTCATTGAGGGCTTCGGGTTTTTCAATCTTCGCGATGACACGAATTTTTTTACCGGCTCTTTTAATCATCGCTTTGAGATCCACGATGTCTTTTGCAGTCCGGACAAAAGAAAGCCCTATCCAGTCAACATTTTGCTCCAGAGCAAAGCTCAGATCGTCAAGATCTTTGGCAGTCAGACTGGGAAGTGAAATTTTTGTTCTGGGGAGGTTGACACCTTTCCGGGAAGAAATTTTTCCGCGACTTTCCGCGATGGCGTGTACTTCATCCAAACGGTTTGTACTGATTACACGCAACTGAATTTTTCCATCATCAATCAAAACAAGATCTCCGATAGCAACATCCTGCGGAAACTGCTGATAGTTCATGTACAGTCTTCCATTTTTTCCAACACATTCATGAGAGGTAAATACAATTTCTTGTCCTGCTTCGAGGATCATTTCATTGTTTTCCACTTCTCCGATGCGCAGTTTCGGCCCTTGTAAATCAACCAGAATAGAAATGTTGGCATTCAATTCCCTACTAATAGAACGAATGTCTTCGATCACTTTTTGATGCACTGTATAATCGCCATGGGACAGATTCAGTCGGCATACGTCCACTCCTGCTTCCATGAGTTGTTTCAGCATTTCCGGTGAAGATGAAGCTGGGCCGATAGTCGCGACAATTTTCGTTTTGTTATAGGGAATCATAAAGTGGTTGGGAGTAGTTTTGAAAAGGTCTTTTTAATTTTTCCGGAACGTAATTTGGTTCAGATGTTCCGATGTTAAATTAAAAGACCAGATTTTCTTTCGATTTTAAATTTCTGGCTTCAAGTTTGTAAACACCAAGAACCATTCGGATTTCTTTTAACGCGGCAAGAATCAGTGGTTCTTCAATTCTGGACATTCCTTTTCTTACAATTACAAAATAGTCAATCTGTTTTTGTTCCGGAATCAATAAGCCTTTTAAAGACCTGTTGGCGACAAGATAATATTCATCCTCTTCAGGTGTGATGTATTTAAAAAATGAAAATTCCTGATCTTCCATTCTTTTACTGTTGAAGATTTTGTAATCTTCTTCACGTTGTAAACGAATATCAAGTTTCAAATTTAGTTCCCTGCAAAGTCTGTAATCTTTTTGCTGGCAAATGATACCAATCAGAAGAAAATCAAAATTGTCTTCTTCTTTGAGTTTTATAATAGTCTTTGCCATCGCTTTCCGACTGTGAAAATAACAATAGAAATGCAAAAACGATCAGAAAAGCATAAGCATTCAGCATTTTCAGACTTGAATAGCTTTTTCAGGGAAATGCGGAGGAAATCAGGAAAGCCCAAGACTGGCGCAGGCTTTCTCTGCTGCAATTTGTTCAGCGCGTTTTTTAGAATAATCCTCACCACGTGAGAGTTCCTGGCCATCAATCATCAATCGTACACGGAGCAGGCGTTTTCCACCGTTTTCCACCTCTTCCAGTAATTCAAATTCAACAGCTTTACGTTCACGCTGAGCCCAGTTGATGAGCTTGCTTTTAAAATTCGCGTCGAGTTGTTCAATCTCATCCAGGTCGATGTGGTGCTTTACAATTCTTTTCAGAATCAATTTACGCGTAACATCATAACCCTGGTCAATGTAAACTGCACCAATGAGTGCTTCAAACGCGTCTCCATAAGCAGATCGGTTTTTCGCGCCCGGATCAATATTACCGGTCATGAAGTGATCGATACCGAGTTTCATCGCCAATCGGTTGAGATGTTCACGATTTACGATACGGCTTCGCATTTCGGTGAGAAAACCTTCTTCTTTAAATGGAAATTTTTTGAAAAGCATTTCTGCGATGACAGCACCCAGCACCGCGTCACCGAGGTATTCAAGTCGTTCGTTACTGAGTTTTATACCGCTGGGATGTTCTTCAGCTGTGGAGCGATGACGAAAAGCAAGGTGATAAACAGCAGTGTTTCCCGGATAGAAACCCAGGAGATTGTGCAGAGAAGAGGCAAATTTCTTGTCTTTGGAAAAGAGATTGCGGATGTAAGAAGTGAAAATCAAGCGCTGAAATTTTAGGATTCAGGCTGCCGGCTTGAATCCGGGAGATCAGGAATACTTGCGAAAGATAACGGAAGCATTGTGACCGCCGAAACCAAATGTATTGCTCAAGGCTGCACGAACCGTCCGGTGCTGTGCTTTGTTAAAGGTCAGGTTCAGTTTCGGATCAAACGCAGGATCGTCGGTGAAGTGATTAATTGTCGGAGGAATGATTCCATGCACAACGGCCATGATACTTGCAATTGCTTCGATGGCTCCTGCAGCACCCAGCAGGTGACCGGTCATGGATTTCGTACTACTGATATTCATACGATAAGCATCTTCACCAAAAACGGTCTGGATAGCTTTTATTTCCTGAGGATCTCCAATTGGTGTTGAGGTTCCGTGGACATTGATATAGTCGATGTCCGTTGTAGTCATGCCTGCATCTTCTAAGGCTGCATTCATCACATTCGCGGCACCGAGTCCTTCCGGATGCGGAGCAGTCATGTGATATGCATCGGCTGACATTCCACCACCAACTAATTCAGCATAAATTTTTGCACCTCTTGCTTTGGCGTGTTCCAGTTCCTCAAGAACAAGACAACCGGCACCTTCTCCCATCACAAAACCATCTCTGTCGAGATCGAAAGGACGTGAAGCTGTTGTCGGGTCATCGTTCCGTTGTGAAAGAGCTTGTAAAGCGTTGAATCCTCCAACACAGGTTTCGTTCACGGTTGATTCCGAACCTCCGGAAATGATGATATTGGCTTTTCCTAAACGGATATAGGTAAACGCGTCGATCAGTGCGTTCGTTGACGAAGCACAGGCGGATACGGTCGTGAAATTCGGTCCGCGAAAACCATATTTAATAGAGATGTGTCCGGACGCGATATCCGCGATCATTTTGGGAATGAAAAAGGGATTGAAGCGTGGGGTACCGTCACCTTTCGCGAAAGCGGAAACTTCGTCCTGGAAAGTTTTTAATCCTCCGATTCCGGAACCCCAGATAACTCCGACTCTGTCGTGATTGACCGTTTCAAGATTGATACCGCTATCTACAATTGCCTGTTCGGCAACTACGAGTGCATAATGGGAGAACCCATCAAGCTTGCGGCCTTCTTTACGTTCAAAATAGTCGTTGATATCAAAACCTTTTACTTCGCAGGCAAAACGGGTTTTGAATTTCGAAGCGTCAAATTTGGTAATCATACCAGCGCCACTGACTCCGTTAATGAGTCCGTTCCAATACGATTCAACGGAGTTGCCAAGGGGAGTAAG
>CAYMMN010000180.1:0-6772 GCA_964391495.1 uncultured Flavobacteriales bacterium
ACTGCCGGATAGTATGACTGTAACTGTGGATACAAAGAAATTCAAAATCCCGAAGGCTGTTGCTGCGGATATCAACAACTACAATTCAAATGCAAAGGATCCGGGTAAGCAGAGTAAAAAGGGGAGGATCATGCTCAGCTTTTCAAACTATCAGATCAACAAGGGTGTACCGGATTCTATTTTTAATGAAAAATAAATTGAGAATTCACTAAGCTGCTTTAAAAACAATTCATCTCAGGAAAATAAGCCGGAATTTTAATTCAACAACCAAATTGTTTCAAATGATGATCGAGGTGGAGATAGGTTACTCTTCCCCATTCTTTATTTGATAATTTCCCGAAGAAAGGATGAGGAGATAAACTCGGCATGGATCTCATGTTGCTGAGCATTTTTAGCAATACATCCTTGTCATCTTTTAAATCGGAAGGAATAGTTCCTTTTTTTTCCGCATCATAATACGGACTGGTTGGTAATTTGCCCTTCGGCCAGGGGAGAATGTAGAGAGATAACCATTTTATAAAAGTCCGACTGAAAAAATTACTCATGTCCTTTGTAAGCCTGGTTCCGGTAGCTTCTCTCAGGATGTCTGTCGCATGGCAAATCATCTGAGCGGAATTCATTTTTCCCCACAATGCTTTACATGTTGAGTCGACTTTTTCTATCCTTGAAGAAATTTCACGATAGTCGCTATCGTTCATTATATTTTTCATAAAAACGATCAGTCGTTTAGTGAATGTAAAATTAACCCGCTTCTTAATTTAGGTTCGAACCAGGTTACTTTTGGAGGCATTGTTAATCCTCCGTCAGCAATGTCAATCAATTGTTTCATCGAAACCGGATACATTGAAAATGCTACTTCCATTTCACCGGAGTTGACACGCTTTTCAAGTTCACCCAACCCTCTTAATCCTCCCACAAAATCAATTCTTTTATCTGTGCGAAGATCTTTGATGTTCAGGATTGGTTCCAGGATTTGTTTGGATAGTATGGTTACATCCAAAACGCCTATCGGATCATTATCATCAAATGTTCCTTTCTTAGCAGTTAGCTTATACCATTGCTTACCTAAATACATGCCGAATTCATGCAGGTGTTCCGGTCTGTATGCAATTGAACCTTTTTCTTCAATATCAAAACTCTTACTGATCGCGTTTTTAAATTGATCCTGTGTCAAACCATTCAGATCTTTTACGACTCTGTTGTAATCAAGGATAGCCAATTGATTGTCGGGGAAGTGAACCGCAAGGAAGAAATTATATTCTTCTTTACCTGTATGCTTCGGGTTGTTTTCTCTCCTTTCCTTTCCTACGAGTGCAGCTGCTGCTGTTCGGTGATGGCCGTCCGCAACGTATGTCTTAGGGATCGCTGCAAAATAATTTGTGATGCGATCAATTCTGTTTTTGTCACTTACCACCCAGAATTGATGTCCAATTCCGTCCTCAGTGACAAAATTATATTCAGGTTCGGCTTTGATGATTTCATTAACCAGCGCATCAAGCGAAGCAACATGGCGAAAAGCAAAGAACACAGGTTCGTAATTGAGACTACTTACACGTACATGGTTTTTTCTGTCTTCTTCTTTATCAGGACGAGTAAGCTCATGTTTTTTGATTACATCATTTACGTAATCATCAACAGAAGCGCCTCCGACAATACCATATTGTGTTCGCCCGTTCATGGTTTGGGCGTAGATATAATAACATTCCTGCTCATCTTGAAAATAAATTCCATCCTTGAATAATTTATCGAAATTCTCTTTTCCTTTCTTGTAGATTTCAGGTGCATAATGGTCAAAATCATCAGGAAAATCAATTTCCGGTTTGATGACGTGATAGAATGACAAAGGGTTTCCTTCCGCTTCTTTTCTGGCTTCTTTTTCATTGAGCACATCGTAAGGTTTGGAAGCGATCTTCGCTACAAATTCTTTTTTTGGTCGGATTCCTTTGAAAGGTTTAAGTATTGCCATTGTATTGTTGGGTGAAGAATGGAATGTAATGTAATATGAATGAATGATAACCGGAATTACTGCAGCTTTAGAATTTTCTCCATTTCGGAAGTCAATTCCTCGAGATCTTCCAGTGTAAGATCTCCCATGTGTCCGATTCGGAAAGTTTTATCTTTTAGTTCATTGTAACCATTGGATATCAGCATGCCTCTTTGAGCAAGTTCCTTATTCAGTTCGCTGACATTGATATTTCTTGTATTGCGAATGCATGTTACCGTTAAGGATTCAAAACCCGGCATACAATACACTTCAAAATAATGATTTGCCCAGTTGATCATGTATTCTGCCATCTCAATGTGGCGGATGAATCGGTTCTCGATGTTTTCTTTTTCGATGCGATCCAACTGAAAATCCAGAGCGAACATATGCGGAAGAGAAGGAGTACAATGGTACTGATGATCTTTCTTTTCAATGAAACGTAACATCGTTCCAAAATCCAGATAATATCCTCGCGGTCCGATTTTTTCAAAACGATCAATCGCCTTTTGAGAAACAGAAGCCAGCGATAATCCAGGAGGAAGAGCGAGTGCTTTTTGTGAGGATGTGATACAAATATCCACGCCAAGACGGTCAACTTCAATTTTCGCTCCACCTAATGAGCTCACACAATCCAGCATCCAAACCACATCCGGATACTTCTTCATGACTACTGAAATCGCTTCCACAGGATTCATGATTCCTACTGAAGTTTCATTGTGAGTAATCGCGACAGTATCGTATTTGCCGGTCTTGAGATATTTTTCGACGGTTTCCGGTAATGTAGGGTGCCCGGATTCTTCTTCGTGCAGATCGGCTTCAATGCCGTTCAGTTTGGCGAGTTCATACCAGCGTTTTCCAAATGCGCCTACAGAAAAAACGATTGCTCTTTTTTGTGTCGCGCTGCGGATAGCCCCTTCCATCAAACCGGTTCCTGAAGATGTACTCAGTACAATTTTATTCTGGGTGAACATCAGCCGCTGCATTTTTTGAGTGATGCGCTTCTGGAGTTCGGAGGCTTCTTTGGTCCTGTGTCCAATCATGGGTGTTGCCATCTTGGCTAAGACATCCGGATGAACAAAGGTGGGCCCAGGGATAAATAGTTTCTTAATTTCCATGTTTCTTACCTGGTTTTCAGCATGCGAAGCTATAAAAAAAGCCTTTAGAAAAGCTTTGAGAACAGCCTTCCTTCACATCATTTAGCTCGAAAAACTGATTGAAGCATCAATTGGATTGTTTTTTCTGACTTCCTTTGGTTCTCACGTCAACATCCTGTTGAAGAATCCATTTCCCTTTTTTAAATTTCATCGCGTCATAGGTGCCATCAGGACCACCAATGGTGGCCGGGTCTTCACTACCTTGATTTTTATCAGAAGGCCCTGAGAGGTGATCGAAGACCAGCATATTTTTGGAATCGTCATATCGCAAAGTCATCACTGATTGGGCGGTGAAGGTGAAGATCAATCGGTTTTTATATACTTTACCGGTTTTGAAAAGTGGAAAACCAAATCGTGGAGTATCGTGATCAAAATATAAAACTTCTGCTACCTTTTGTGTTGATATTGCATTAACGCCTTTCCACCCGAGAATTGTGTAAAAGGTACGTTTACCTGCCTTGTTTTCAAGTAATGAATAATACACAGATCCATACCATTTTTCTGAATTTAATTTCTCTGATTGTGGTTTCTGAATAACAAGGGTAGAATCCTGGAGTGGAAATAATCTGATTTTATTTCCTGAATCAGAAGGTACCTGAATGTATCCAAAGTAATCGTAACGATTGCCGTCAAAGTAGGGGAGTGTCCAGGTGTAAATTTTGAACTTATCACCTGGTGCAGTCAGGACGGAAATATTTTTTATGGTGTCAAAATTTGCCTGAAAGGATGCAGGATTTCTCAACACCGAATCAATAATTTGTCTGAACTGAAAATTTGACGCGAGTCTGATTGAATCATTTTTACCTCGTTGAATTTCGTGAATCAGATTTTGGAAAAAAGATTTTTTTGTGCTGTCCGTTTCCGGTTTTGGAACTGTCCCGGGTTGTGAGAATACATGAAACGGAATGATCAAAACAAGAAATGTGATCATTCGTAATTGATAAAAAAGAGTATTGATTCTCAGGAATGCCATTTTGTAAAATTAAAAAAACCGCAAACTATAACGGTTTGCGGTTCTTAATATTCTTTTAATCGTTTGTATAAATTACACGTGCAAACGACCTTTTTTAGCTAACAGATCATCTTTGCTTTCGCGGAAATCAGGATCATCCACACAGCAATCAACCGGACAAACGGAAGCGCATTGTGGTTCATCGTGGAATCCGACACATTCGGTACATTTATCAGTAACGATATAGTATGCATCCATAGAAAGCGGTGCCTGAGCAGCATCAGCATCTATTTCAGAACCGTCCATTTTTTTAAACATACCTTTGACACTGGTTCCATCGGAGAAACGCCATTCAGCGCCTCCTTCGTAGATTGCATTGTTCGGACACTCCGGTTCGCAAGCTCCACAATTGATGCATTCTTCTGTAATGTTTATTGCCATAAAAATTTCCTTTCTACTTTTGAGGTTCAATAATGGGAGCAAAATTAACCAGAAAAAGTACATATCAAAACGGAATACAAGGAATTGTGAACTGAATTGAATAGCTGTTAAGAAAGACAAATATGTTGATGAATCAGAACCAAAGGATTAGTGCTTTTGCAGAGTTAGGGGCTACTTTGACGCAATTGCTGGATAATGTAGAAAACATTGTAGGCCAAGGAGATACAACGGAATCTGATTTTCGTCATCTCCTCAGGTCGGCACAGCTTCAAAATCCATGGTTTATTCCGGAGAATACTGTTTTTGCTCTGAGGCAATGGGCTGAATTGCTCACAAAAAGCAGGCTTAGTTCCTGGATCGAACCCTATCAACCGCAGTTGGAAAAGCAGTTTGTCTCCAGGAGAGTCGGGGTGGTCAATGCCGGCAACATCCCTCTGGTTGGATTTCATGATTTCCTGAGCGTCTTGATTTGCGGACATTCTTACCTCGGAAAAAATGCATCCGATGACGCATTGCTGCTTCCGTTTATTGCAGGCTTATTGCAAAAAATCGAACCCCGTTTTAAATCCCTGATTTCATTCACTGATCGCCTGGCCGAATTCGATGCTGTTATTGCTACAGGAAGTAACAACACTGCCAGATATTTTGAGCATTACTTTGGAAAAGTGCCTAATATCATCCGTAAAAACAGAAATGGTGTTGCGGTGCTCAAGGGAAACGAAACTGCAGCTCAGTTCAAACTCCTTGGCGAAGATATTTTTCGCTATTTCGGTTTGGGATGCAGGAACATATCAAAGCTCTATGTTCCTGAAAAATATGATTTCTCGCTTTTCTTTGAATCCATGATGTCTTTTCATGATGTGATGAGTCACAATAAGTACATGAACAATTTTGAATACCACAACACTGTCTATTTATTGAAGACAATTCCTTTTCTGCAAAATGGTTTTATGATTCTCAAAGAGGATGTTTCCATCCCTTCACCGATAGCCGTGGTTCACTATGAAAAGTATTCGGATGAAAATCTTTTGCGACAACAACTCATCAACGACAGAGAAAAATTGCAATGTATTGTTGTCGAAGATAAGGAGTTGTTCTCAGGATCAGGTCTAGAACCCATACTTACCGACTTCGGAAAAACCCAACATCCGGGCCTAAGTGATTACGCGGATGGAGTGGATACGGTGAGGTTTCTTTCTGTAATATAAGTTTTATGTTCCGGGTTCCGAGTTGTTTTTTTTGATTATCTAATCTCAATTCGGAATATGAAAAACATAATTCAAAACTAGAAACCCGGAACTCGGAACCCGAAACCCACAGTTAATTATTCGGAATCAAATGAAACAACCGTCCCCATCTGATTTTGTGAAGGAAGCTGCCATTGGTGTCCCAACTCATCCAGATAAATACTGCCTTACCGACAATGTGATCTTCAGGAACGAAACCCCAGAAGCGTGAGTCAGCACTATTGTGCCTGTTGTCACCCATCATAAAGTAGTAATCCATCTTGAAGGTGTATGAATTGGTTTCTGTCCCGTTGATAAAGATTTTGTTATTTCTTTCCTCCAGTTTGTTGCCTTCATATTCTCCGATCACTTTACGATAGAAATCTATATTGCTTGTATCGATTGTTATCGTAGCTCCTTTTTTGGGAATCCAGAGTGGACCGAAATTATCAACGTTCCATCCATATTTGGAATTAAATGGAAAAATGAAGTCCTGATAAATTTTCCTTGGAACCATGTTAGGTTCAATCTTTTTCACGTTACCGAACGACTTCAAAGTTTCTGCTGCACTCCTGGTCAGGAAGAAATTAAACTCCGTTGGCGACATCATTTCTCCGTCACGAAGACCAAGTTTATCAATCGCCTGCTCACTGAATCCAGTGCCATCTGTGACCACATGATAGGATGTTTGCGAATTGATGGGTAAAGGAATTGGTTGTCCATGTATAAATACATCCCGGTCTCTCAATTCGATGGAGTCACCTGGTAAGCCGATACATCTCTTGATATAATTCTCTTTTTTATCGACGGGTCGTCCAAGGTTTTCAGCCGGCCAGTTAAAGACCACACAATCTCCACGATTTACATGTCCAAATCCCGGAAGACGGTGGTAGCCGATTTTAATCCATTCGAGATAAGATTTTCCTCCGACAAGTGGAAGCGTATGGTGTGCAAATGGAAAAGAAAGTGGTGTCATAGGAACACGTGCACCATAACTAACTTTACTCACAAAAAG
>CAYMMN010000181.1:0-6770 GCA_964391495.1 uncultured Flavobacteriales bacterium
GGAGTGGAGAGTAAATTTGTTTTTGGTTGATTTGATTTAGATTAGTACGGAAGGACAAATTTAGAAAGTAGTTTTTTTGTTTATCTATGCACTAACCACTAAGCACTAACCACCAACAACCAACAACCAATCACGCCTTTTTCTTCCGCCATGCCGCCTTTTTCTTCGGAGTCACCGGTGTAGATGCGGCGATTTCGTGGATTTCTGCAAGGCTCAGGGATTTGGGATCACGCTCCTTGGGGATTTTGATATTACGATCACCATAAGCGATATAGGGTCCCCATCGACCATTGAGTACCTGAACAGTTTTATCCTCTTCGAAAGATTGAATTATTTTCTCCGCGTTTGATTTTCGTTTTTCTTCAATCAGTTCAACACAGCGATCATATGTAATTGTATATGGATCTTCTTCCTTTTTAATAGATACATAGAAATCGCCCAGACGCACATATGGACCAAATCTTCCGATTGATACCTGTACTTCTGTATCTTCATACAAACCAAGTTTGCGCGGCATTTTGAAAAGATCCAGAGCTTCCTCGAGTGTGATGGTATCGAGACGCTGATCGTTTCTCATTTTTGCATAACGTGGCTTTTCTGTTTCTTCTGTAGTTCCTATCTGCGCCATCGGACCAAAACGACCTACTCTTACTAATAATGTAAGTCCGCTTACAGGATCCTTACCGAGAATTCTTTCACCTGTTACTCGTTCTGATTCTTTTTCGGTTGTTGTTACAGTAATATGGAACGGTCCATAAAATTCCTTGATCATTTTTTGCCATTTCAATTCACCATTGGCGATATCGTCGAATTCTTTTTCGACATAGGCAGTAAAATTATAATCAAGGATTTCTTTAAAATTCAAGACAAGGAAATCATTCACCAACATACCGATGTCGGTTGGGAATAATTTATTTTTTTCCGCACCTGTAATTTCGGTTTTTGTCTCAGAAGTGATTTTGCTCTTTTTCAAAGTAAGTACCTGGTAAGGACGTTCTCTTCCCTGGCGTTCTTCTTTGACAACATATCCGCGTTTTTGAACGGTTGAAATCGTTGGCGCATATGTAGAAGGACGACCGATACCAAGTTCTTCCAGTTTTTTTACGAGTGAAGCTTCGGTGTAACGCGGTGGCGGATAGGTGAATCTTTCAGTAGCTGTTACCTCATTGAGTTTAAGCTTGTCGCCAACTTTCATCGGAGGCAAAATGCCTTCCTGATCCTCCGGAGCTTCGTCATCAGTACTTTCCATATACACTTTCAGGAACCCGTCGAATTTGATCACTTCACCGGAAGCAACAAAATCCTCTTTGGTTTGTGAGGAAGTAATGGTCACAACCGTTTTTTCCAATTGCGCATCCGCCATCTGGGAAGCGATGGTGCGTTTCCAGATGAGGCTGTACAATTTTTGTTCGCGTGAATCCGCATCTACCTCTTCAACGGCAAGATCAGTCGGCCGGATGGCTTCGTGAGCTTCCTGTGCGGAGGCGATTTTATTTTTATACTGATGTATCTCTACATATTTCTTTCCGTAATTTTTTGTGATCACATTTTCCGCCATGGTAAGGGCGTCCTGCGATAAGGCTACCGAATCGGTACGCATGTAAGTGATCTTACCACTTTCATACAATCGTTGAGCAAGCACCATGGTTTGCGCGACACTGAAACCAAGTTTTCTGCTGGCTTCCTGTTGCAATGTGGAAGTCGTGAATGGTGCTGATGGTGAACGTTTACCCGGTTTTACTTCCAGATTTTTTACGCTGAAATTTGCGCCAATACATTGCTCCAGAAATTTCTGTGCTTCCGCCTGAGTTTTAAAACGTTTGGGCAATTCAGCTTTGAAAGATTTCCCATCCGCTTCAAATATTGCCACGACCCTGAAAGAAGATGCGACTTTATGCGCGTCAATCTCGCGTTCACGTTCAACGATGAGTCGTACAGTTACAGATTGTACGCGACCTGCTGAAAGTTGAGGGCGAACTTTTTTCCAGAGAACAGGAGACAATTCAAAACCAACAAGACGGTCAAGAATTCGTCTTGCCTGTTGCGCGTCAACCAGATGTTTGTCAATTTTCCGTGGATGCTTTATGGCTTCTGTGATCGCCTTTTTGGTGATCTCATGAAATACAATGCGGTGTGTATTTTTGTCATCCAGCTTGAGTGCTTCAAACAAATGCCAGGAAATGGCTTCTCCTTCACGGTCCTCATCCGTCGCGAGCCAGACAACATCCGCTTTCTTTACCAACTTCTTCAGATCATTGATCACATCCTCCTTGTCCTTGCTGATTTCGTATACGGGTTCAAAGTTTTTCTCAACTTTAATTCCCATTCCACTCTTCACCAGATCGCGGACATGACCATAACTGGATTTCACGGTATAGTCTTTTCCGAGATATCCTTCAATGGTTTTTGCCTTTGCAGGTGACTCAACGATTACAAGATTTTTTGCCATCCTTTATATTTCAGTGGGCGCAAATAAAAGAATTTTCTTTTTAATAGAACAAATCCTTTGTCTTCTGCCGATTTTCAAATGTCTTCAAATCCTTTATTGACGCGGAAATCAAGCGGTTGAAAATATTTTTGTAACAAAAACAGAATCAATCCAATTTCTCCGAATCATTGATTTTGATTTTTTTTCGGAAAATTTTCTTAAACACCGAAAAAAGAAATTTTATATATCGTACACAATCCTTGTTCGCAGGTTATTAAAAGTTCCCTCTTTTTTAAAACTAAATATATGATCGGTTAAAATAATCCACCGCTCCAAATTAACGGAATCAGAATGTTTCAGAATTTTGAATAAAAAATCAGGAACTATAAGGAGTAGTTGGATGGATTATTATAATTCAAATCCAAATAGATCAAATCCTTTAGAGATCCCGACAGAATCACAGAACATTCCAAATAGGGTGAAAGAATTTATTCCGTTTCTTCACCCCAAACATCAGACAAATACAACCATTTATTGTTGCATTTTATCCGTATCCGATAAGCCTTGAATTTGCCATTGTCAACCATCTTCCTTGCAGCTTCAACAAAAGTGGAGATGATATCAATTTCCGTACGCTGATTCAGGATCGCATTTTGAATAGCAGTAGATGTTATTTCAAAGCAATCAGAAAATCCAGAATTATCGGAGCTTACAGAAAGGCAAAGACTTTCAAGTTTGATAGACATATAAAATCTGTGAAATTGAATTCTAATAGATTGGCAAGATAAGGAGTCCTTTTTCAATCTAACCACAAAAAATAAAAAAAAACTTTTCACATTCATTCTGTCTTCAAAATCTCCATTTAAAGAATTTAATCTATTGCATATCAACTATCTGGTTTAATCCTTAAGGAATCTGGATGTGTACATCTTTTGACCCGAAAGCATTCTAAGCATGTATATTCCCTTTGCCATTCCGCTTAATTCCAGTTCCAGATCAAATGAGTTCATCTCTTTTCTTAAGACCTCTCTTCCTGTCCTGTCATATACTATTAATATAAGTGTAACATTCTCTTCAAAAGGAAAATGAATATTTAATACTGAACCAACAGGATTGGGTGAAAGCACCAATTCCGACTTTTTGCTTTCAGTATCATCGGCTCCAAGTATCAAGGGCATTCCGGGTACACATGATGCGACATCTGTAAAATCATTATTCGGAAAAGGAATCACCTGCTGAATAGCAGCTTGATTTCCCGAAAAATTAAACTGCACAATCGATGAGGGATATTGTGGATTCCCGCTTCCAAAGACTACATAAAATTCATCGTTCAACAGAAAGCAACCATAGGCATGAGTTGTATTCATATTCATTGCAAATGATTGGATAATACTCCCTGAAGGACTAATCACAATAATGGAATCCGATTGAAGCTGGGAACCTGTTGCACACCAAATATTTCCAAGCGCATCGATGGCTATATCAGCAATGGTGAAATTTCGTCCGAATGGCAAAACAAAAACAGTATCCAGCTGAATTCCATCGAAACGAATTATTGCATCACTAATCGAACTGTGGATGAGGGATTGGAAATATAAAAATGAATGATATCCGCCAGAATTCGGAATCGTCGGGCCACCCGAAAACGGAAGTGTATCCCAATCTTGTCCGTCATAGAAGTATACATCACTTCCCAAATAGGTATTGGTACCATAAAATGTCCTGGAAAGCGATCCCCAATTCAAATCATCTGTATATGCCAGGGAAGCGAGAGGTGAAGTTTGAAAAATAGTGTCCGTCAATGAAACTGAACTCCCTGCCAATTGCCATTGCAGAATGACACCTTGTGCATTAACGGTCCAGAAATTCAGTTCTTTGCATACAATCTCAGTGAGTAAGGATGCATCTTTTTGAATTTCATTTTCACTCACGGGCTGAACATATGCATTTGAAAAACTACCATCAACCAGACTCATTGTTTGAGCATCGGCCTTTCCGATTCCAAGCAGGAAGAGATTAACAATGACAATAAAAATCAACCAGAAGAGTGTAGATTTTCTGATTGCCTGATAATTTGATTCTTCGTGTGTCATGATGGGACCAATGTATAGCACTTCCTTACATACTGAAAAAAGAAGTTCTCAGGCCTGAAAGAATTGCCGCTGAACGGGCATTTTGGATTTCCAATCGGGAATGCTCTCTTTTATTGGATAGAGAATTCTGTTTGAAATTCCGATAAAGAAGAATAGAAATTAAAATTCATGATTTTGCTTCATTTGAGAATAAATAATATTCATATTATTGATTTACAACAACTTACATTTGTTAAAGTAAACCCGAATCGTTCTGCCATCTTGTCAGACACCTTTTTTAGATGTATCTTTGCAATCCCCAAAAAGATCTGAATGGAAAGAGAATTGAACAAAGTAATTGATGAATCGCGTCAGGGAGAAGTTCTTGTAAAGGAAACGCCACGTAACACAGGTAAAAAAATGTACCTGGAAAGTTATGGATGTGCAATGAATTTCTCTGATAGTGAAATCATTGCGTCCATCATGACCGATTTGGGTTATCAAACGACCGCCAGCACAGACGATGCGGATGTTATCTTTTTGAATACTTGCGCGATCAGAGACAATGCGGAACAAAGGATTTGGGCCAGACTTAAAGATTTTCGTCAGAAGAAAAGGAAAAATCCGGGACTGATTGTTGGCGTCCTGGGGTGCATGGCGGAACGTCTGAAGACAGAATTACTCGAAAAAGAAAAACTGGTTGACATCGTGGTGGGTCCGGATTCATACCGTGATCTCCCTAATCTGGTGAAGGCAGCTGGCTCCGGACAAAAAGCCGTGAACACGCTTTTGTCGAGAGAAGAAACTTATGCGGAGATCAGTCCTGTTCGTCTGGGTTCAAACGGAATCACCGCGTTTATTTCAATCACACGCGGATGCGACAACATGTGCGCGTTTTGTGTGGTGCCATTTACCCGAGGCCGTGAACGTAGCCGTGATCCGGAATCAATTATAAAAGAAGCAAAAGAATTATTTGAGCAGGGTTATCGTGAAGTGACTTTGTTGGGACAAAATGTAGACTCTTATCTCTGGTGGGGCGGTGGTCCGAAAAAAGATTTGCCGGAAGATAAAGCACATGCAGCGCTTTCACACAATCTCCCCGAAGAAGAGCAGGCACAGTTTACCACCTTTGCGGATTTGCTGGATCGTGTTGCAGCTGTCGATAAAAAACTCCGGATTCGCTTTTCCACATCCAACCCACGTGATATGACTGACGCGGTGCTGTATGTGATGGCAAAACATGAAAACATCGCGAAATACATTCACCTTCCGATTCAAAGCGGAAGTACCGCTATTCTTGAAAAAATGAATCGCGGGTATACGCGTCAGCAATACATGGATCGCATCGAGTCTATTCGAAAAATACTTCCGGGCTGCAGTTTGTCAACAGATATTATTTCCGGGTACTGTACAGAAACCGAAGAAGATCATCGTGAAACGCTGAGCATCATGGAATGGGCCGGATACGATTATGCTTACATGTTCAAATATTCCGAACGTCCGGGTACGCTTGCCGCGAGAAAATATCCTGATGATATTCCTGAAGAAGTGAAAAGCAGAAGATTGACAGAGATTATCGACATGCAGAAAAAATTATCTCTTGAAAGTAATAAAAGAGATATCGGTATAACGGTAGAAGTATTGATTGAATCCAGTTCAAAGCGTTCGGAAGATCATTTATCCGGAAGAAGCAGTGAAGGAAAAGTTGTTGTATTCCCAAAAAAGAATTTCAAACCCGGTGATTACGTTCATGTAAAAATTACGGATTGTACGGGTGGAACGCTGATTGGAGAAGTACTCTGACAAAGAGGGAATGAACAGATTAATTTACCAGCACAATGACCATTAACGAAATAAAAGCCCGCTTCGGCATCATCGGGAATTCTCCCCAGCTCGAACATGCCATCAATGTTGCGCGTCAGGTCGCATCTACGGATGTTTCCATTTTGATTTTCGGGGAAAGCGGAGTTGGAAAGGAAGTATTTCCTCAGATCATTCATCAGCTTAGCGCACGCAAACACGGTACTTATATCGCGGTAAACTGCGGAGCAATTCCGGAAGGAACGATCGACTCCGAATTGTTCGGACATGAGAAGGGTTCATTCACCGGTGCACACGAGGCGAGGAAAGGGTATTTTGAAGTTGCCAATGGAGGTACAATATTTTTGGATGAAGTAGGCGAACTTCCGTTAAACACTCAGGTACGTTTGCTTCGCGTACTTGAATCAGGTGAATTTATAAAAGTCGGTTCATCGAAATCCCAGAAAACA
>CAYMMN010000182.1:0-6743 GCA_964391495.1 uncultured Flavobacteriales bacterium
AATGTCTCCAAAACCTGTGTCGCCCAGATCACAGGGACATGTGCAGCCTCGCAGATCCAGAGAATTTCTTCCTGAATTTCACTCATGCGTTCAAAACCAATTTCAACAGCCAGATCACCACGGGCAATCATGACTCCAAAGAATGGTCGTTTCATTCCCTGCAACAACAGAGCCGGTAGATTGTCAACGGCTTCAGGTGTTTCAATTTTCAGAATCAGAGAACCTGTTCCTTCATTCTTATCCACTTCATCCTGCAATAATTTAATATCCTCCGCGCTTCGAACAAAGGAATATCCGATCAGGTCGGCATGTTTGCAGACAAATGGAAGAATTTCCAGGTCCTGTTGGGTAAGAGAAGGAAGTTTAAGATGAGAGTCCGGGAAGTTCATCCCCTTCTCCGCTTTCAGCATGGATTTTTTTGTAGAGACTCTCTGGATCTGCAAAGTTGCAATGTTGTTATCGACAATCAGCACACTTGCAGCAATGAGTCCATCGTCAAACATAACTCTCTGTCCGGTCTTCAATTGTGATACAACTCCTTTTTCAGAACAACCAATAACGGTTGTTAATGGATCAAAATCAGCATCTGTCTCCGCAAAGGTGATGAACTCTCCTTCATGTAACATTACCTTTCCGTCCTTCTTTCCCTTGCCCAATATTACAGTTCTCATCTTTGGGCCTGCGAGATCCATATAAATTTTACATGGGAGTTGCAATTCCTCGGATGAGTTTCGCAATAAAGTAATCATTTTTGTCCAAGTCACCTGATCGTCATGAGCACAATTGATACGCGCTACATTCATTCCGCTTTTCAATAATTTTTTTATGAGGTGATTGTTCTCGGCAAAATCCGTGTCAAACGTGACCATGATGTATGGAATCACGGGATCAGTTTTTGTTCCGAACAACTGTGTACTCCTTTGAGCGATTATATTTTTACCCAAAAGATAATCACAATGAGATATACTATCATTGGACAATTGATGGCCCAAGACATGGAGAATAGCTTGAATCTGGCTTTTTATATGACTCTCACTACTTGCAAGCGAAGACAAACCCAGAATATGCAATTCATCCTGAAGAGACCGAATATCTTCACTTCTAAGAACCAGGTAATGTAAAAGATTCTCAGCACTCACCTTCTGATCAGAATGAACATGTGAAAGAATGGCATCGTTTTCACAAACCATTGCATCCATTTTATCATTCAGTTCTTTCAAAATAGCACCTAATTGATTTACGGTATTCATATACTCCTGAATTAAAAGGATTTTTTTCCAAAGCAGTCAAGAACCAATCCTTATTACATCTCTAAAATACCGTTATGTTAAATGAAAAACCATGATAAAAATCTTTCAATTCAAACCTAGGGTTGTAAACGAAAAACTAAAAGGCATTTACCAAAATACAATCCATTAAGAGTCAATAAGAAAAAAAACGAGCCTCTTGAAAGCCTGCAATTCCGCATATTTTCAGCATTCCATGTATTTACCTATTTTCGTCAAAAGGATAAAGTACATTTGATTTTATTAACCTCCTAATGACTGAAAACAATAGGCTCCTTCAGGGTTCCGGCATCAGAAATTTCATCTCCAATAAATTTTTCATAGCAGTCATCGTATCCCTTTTCGCGATAGCTGCCGGTGTTCAGTCTATTCTCAAAAAAAGCGAATATTATCCGGAAGTTCAAAAAACATACACGCATTACAACAACTATATCATTTTTAAAAATTCATTTGAACATCTTCGGGAAAATAAAGACCTGTATCAAACCTACCCGGAAGAACATTGGGATTTGTACAAATATTCCCCAACCTTTTCTTTGTTCATGGGGCTATTCGCAATATTTCCGGATGCTGCCGGACTAACCCTATGGAATCTTCTCAATGCATTAGTTCTCTTACTCGCGGTTTATTCGCTGCCAAAATTGACAGTGAAACAAAAAGGCCTCACATTGTTGCTTTGCATTTTTGAACTGATGACCTCCATGCAAAATTCACAATCCAATGCATTGATGGCAGGACTGCTCATTTTCAGTTTTGTATTCATGGAAAAAGATAAAATCTTTCTGGCTGCATTTTGCATTGTTGCCTCTATGTACATCAAAATCTTCGGTATTGTGGGTATGGCAATGTTTCTATTTTACCCTCAAAAACTGAAAGCTGCATTCTACTCAGCTTTTTGGATATGCATATTGTTTCTTCTCCCACTTCTGCTTATCAGCTTCGATCAATTAATTTTCCTGTATAAGAGCTGGGGAAATATGCTCTCTCATGATTATCAGAGTGCATATAGCTTATCCGTAATGGGCATTGTGAATACCTGGTTCAATCTGGACATCAACAAAAATATTATTTTGGTTCCCGGAGCAATTCTTTTCATGATTCCCTTTCTTTTTATCCGAAACTACAAGGAACTCTCATTTCGCATCCTTGCACTTGCTTCAACCCTGATCTGGATCATTATTTTTAATCACAAAGCGGAATCACCTACATTCATAATTGCAATGACCGGAGCATGTATCTGGTATTTTTCCTCACCACCGTCCAGAATTAACCTTTACCTGTTCATTTTCGCATTTATCCTAACTTCACTTTCGCCAACCGATATTTTTCCAAAAATCATCCGGGACACTTTTGTGAAACCTTATGCACTGAAAGCTCTCCCATGCATCCTCATCTGGATCAAAATTATTTATGACATGATCACTTTTAATAAAAAGACTGCGATGAATAACACGGCAGGTGATTCATCGCAGTCCTCGCTGATCTGATTTTTATTTCTAAAGCTCCTGCTCCATCAATTCCTTTACCTCAATTTAAAAATCAACTTTATAACTAAGGATTGGAATCAGAGGTGCCTGATAACTGGTTTTTGTAGTGCCCGTAAGCGGATCGAAATAATCACCAAAGATATTTTTAGCATTGCTTACATTCTGAATATCTACACTCCATGTAACAGTACTTTTCGGTCTGTTTCTTTTCAAACTGAATTTTACATCTGTTCTGAAATAATCTTTTGCCTGAAGTGAGAATGCCACTGCATCACGATAAACGGTTTCACCCTTTGCTTTTGAAGCGTCAATATCAATCGGGGTATTTCTTAATCCTCCGGCATAGATCGTCTTTATATTCACTCCTATAATTCTGTTTTTAAATCCTGACCCGGTTTTAAATTCCTTTCCTGCAGTAAACGTAGTAGCAAAATTACCATTGAATCGGGTATTGAACCATTTCCCATTGGCTGCCTTGTATTTTGAATCATACACAGAAGAAGAAAGCAGAAAATAAAAATCATGATGAAGAAATTGTTCAAATGTCAGCTCAACACCATAGTTTTTTCCTTTGCCATTATTTGCAAGCGGATCACTTGTATAACCACCTTCACTGTTCAAAATAGAAAATGTATTATTAATATCTGTACTGACAGGAACATTATACAATTGCTGGTAATATCCTTCCAGCTTCAAACGAAGATAATCCGTAAGTGAACGGTCGTAACTCAATACATAGTGCAGCGCCTTTGTGAGCTCCAGATCTTTGTTGGGTTGATAAACAGTTCCATCCGTCCTGGTATTTCTTGCGAAATAGACGCCAATCGGTTGCAACTGGCTATGCATTCCGAAACCAAAACTAAGGGATTGTTTAGAATTCAAATCCACTTTCAATGAAGCACGTGGTTCAAGCGATGCTGTTTTATTGTATGCCAGCAAGAGGTAATGCAATCCTGCATTGAATGTAAGCTTTTCGGTAGCGCGATAATTCCATTGAGCAAAAGACTGCAAGGTCATGGTCTCTCCTTTTTGATTGATCCATGTTTCAATTTTACCGGTCTCTTTCACCAATTCGGTATTCAACAGATTATAGAAAATCTCTGTCCCTATCACACCAACTTTGAAACTGTGCTTTGAATTAATCTTTCGTGTAAGAATAGAATTCAAAGCAATCTTATTTTGACCATAATTCAATTCTCCCTGAGGAATTCCTTCATAGTTTGTGTCCAGTTCCTCTTCTTTATACGTCTTTCCTGTCCCGGATGCAACGAGAGATGTTTTTAAATATGTTCTGTTATCTAGCTGAATAAAATGGGTAAGTCCTGTAGCTCCAGTATTCGCAGTAAAATCCCAGTTAAATTTATCATAGTAATTAGTCCATTTCAAAGAATCTTTCTCCGCGTTCGATGATTGGGAACTCAGTCCGCCAAACCCAAACAAAGTAAATGTTCCCGATTTTTTTGTAGGCAAATAAAAGTTATAGGAAAGATCCTGAAAATTCGTTGTTGCCGTCCCTACATTTACTCCCAATTTCCCGAGGACAGAAAGTGTAGAATACCGATAATTGACGAGGTAAGATCCATCATAACCCTTTTTGAACGGACCTTCCACGGCAAGATCTGTCCCGAGAAATCCTACCTGGATAGTCTGTTCACTTTTCTGATTATTGCCACGACGAAGTTTCAGATCAAATACTCCGGATAGCGCGTTACCATATTCAGCAGGAAAAGCACCAGTCATAAAATCTGAATTGGTAAGCACCTGAGAACTCAAAATAGATATACCTCCTCCGGATGTGCCGACATTGCTGAAATGATTCGGGTTAGGAATTTCCACACCTTCCATCCTCCACAACAATCCATTCGGAGAATTCCCGCGGATGGTGATCGCGTTATTGCCATCATCCGTTGAAACAACACCTGCGTAGGACGTTGACATACGGGCAGGATCATTCACCGCTGCCGCATATTTTTGAGTTTCTTCTACTGAAAATGTTCGTGCACTTACTGTGCTGTATTCATTCAGCGGCTTGTTCTTTTCAATCTTGTCTGTGATGGTAACTTCTTTTCCCATCACGACATTTTCTTCCAATGCAATAGACAATACAACTTCTTTTCCGCTGGTAACAGTAATATTCGGAAGAATGTATTCCTTGTAACCAAGAAATGTAATCCTGAGATTCTGTTTTCCAACAGGAACATGTTTCAGTTGAAAGTTTCCATCCATATCTGTTGCTGTTCCATTAAACGGTTCTGAATTCAGCAACACAACATTAGCTCCCGGCAAGGGAGATTGTGAAACCAAATCCACCACAGTACCACGGATCGTTTGAGTCAGCAATTGTGCAGATGAGAGTTGTGTATTTGTAAAACACAGAATTAAAAAAGTAATGCGAAGAATGTATTTCATTTTGTTTTCTTTTAATGATGTGACAACAGTAGAGCTTTATACCCCTATGCTCTTGTAAATATTTTCATCAAAAAAAATGCGGATCAACTGATGATCCGCATTCACAAATAATTAACAAGCCGGGGATTCAGTAGTGAACAATCTCTCCTGATCCGGAAATATGGGAGGTTACAGCAGGATTGCCACGATAACGTATGGTACCGCTTCCTGAGATCGTACCCACCAATGTCGCATTTGTTGTGGTTTCAATTGTGCCCGAACCGGAAATAGTGGCTTCGTTGCTTTCGCATGGCATTCCGTACGCATGAATACTTCCGGAGCCGCTCATCGTCATTGTACCGGCTTGTGCTGAACCTGTCAACAAAATATTTCCGGATCCCGACATATTTGCTCTGATCGATTGAACATTTCCGTAATAATCAATTGTACCGGATCCGCTCATCTGAACAGACATTCCAGCGCCTGTGAATTGCCCGATAGTACTCATCTTTCCCGAACCGGCCATGCTCATGGACTCCAACAAAGGCATGTGAACTTCAATCGTGATTTCATCGTCACGTAATGTTTTGTTGGAATTCACTATCAATTTTCCTCCGGAAACATAAGTATGCACCAGGGGTTGATAATTTCCGTAAGTTGTTACTAGTACAAATGTGTTGGAGTCACGGACAATATTGACACGGCCATCCAAATGGTAGTCAACTCCGGTAAAACCATTTATGGCTCTGTTTTCCGTAATGATTGGACCTTCACCGCGAACACCTAGCCAGTCTTTTTTACAAGAGGTTCCAAACATCAGAATCATCACAGCAAGAAGTAAAGAATTTTGAATCGTTTTCATGGGGATTATATTTCTATTGGTTGTATACTGAAAAGACAACCAATTGAAAGTCTCCCCCTATTCAGGATGAAAAATATTTTAGAAAAATCTCAAAGCTGCCTTTGCTCCCAGCCAGACACTTCTTTTATAGTCACCGGAAATATCTGAACTTGAAAAACTTCCGGGAGGAATACGACTCAGATAACCATCATAATCCGCATCATTAACATTTGCATACAAAACATTTAATGATGGGCCGAAAGCTATAGCAACTCCTTTACTCAATCGTTTTTCGGCGGTAATGTTAAACTTTGTTAAGGGATTAAATTCAGCCAAACGATTCGCGCGCATCGGTTGATTCATTGTCAGATCAAAATTCAATTGCCAGGAAGGACCAAGGATTACTGAGGAACCAACACCATATCCATAATACCATGTATGTTCTTCCGGTGTTTTAAATTGCATCCCGGCTTCAAAAATATTATAGAACTGTCGTACACCGGTGCGGAAAGAAAGATTCACAGGATAAATTTCATTCGATGATATTTCCAGTTCGTGATAACCTTTTCTGACAAAACTCAAAAAGCCAACCGGAATTCCTGTACAGGTATCGGCAATATTCAGGAAACCGATTTGTGAACCATGAATCGAACGGGCAATATTTATCAGACCTGCTATCTGTACACCTTTGATATCATCAAGCGCCACATTCATTAATCCCGCTATTTGCGCACCTTCCAT
>CAYMMN010000183.1:0-6718 GCA_964391495.1 uncultured Flavobacteriales bacterium
AGGTCGTCAGTAATCTGAACACATAGCTCACGGGTCGGAGCCAGAATCAGAGCTTGTGTATCTCTGGAAGAGAAGTCAACTTTTTCAATAAGCGGTAAACCAAAGGCTGCCGTTTTTCCGGTGCCGGTTTGTGCTAGTCCAATAAAGTCAGAATGATCAGCTAAAAGGAGGGGAATGGCTTGTTCTTGAATCGGAGTGGGCTGCTGAAAACCGAGTGCTTCGATAGCCTTTAGCACTTTTTCGCCCAGCCCCAATTCGGGGAATGATAACATGATAAGTATTTAGAAATTAAGCCGCAAAGGTACACCAAATCCGCACGGTATCCTTGTGATTTTGTCAATTAAATCGAAAAAGGTCTAAAAAACAATAAAAACAGAGATGAGTTTTCATTTATAACCTCATTCCTAAAATCAATACAGACTAATTATCGGGAAATTTTTAAACCAGATACATCACTTCCTTCACTGCCTTAATAACTCTGGCAGGATTTGGCAGGTATGCCTCAATAAGCGTTGGAGCATAAGGCAATGGCACATCACCACCCATGACCCGCACAACAGGAGCATCCAGATAATCAAATGCGCGTTTTTGAACCATAAATGCAATTTCACTTGCAATTGATGCTAAAGGCCATGATTCTTCTACAACCACCAATCTGTTTGTCTTTTTTACAGATTCAATGACAGTGTTGTAATCGATTGGTCGTACGCTTCTTAGGTCAATTACTTCCGCGTTGATACTTTCTTTGGCGAGTTCTTCGGCAGCTTTCAAAGCTATCTTCATCATTTTGCCAAAGGAAACTATAGTCACATCGGTGCCTGCTTTTTTCACATCCGCCACGCCAATTGGAATAAGATATTCTCCATCCGGAATCATTCCTTTATCACCATACATCTGTTCGCTTTCCATGAAAATGACAGGATCGTTATCACGTATGGATGATTTCAGTAATCCCTTTGCATCTGCAGGATTTGAAGGGACCACCACTTTCAAACCCGGACAGTTTGCATACCAGTTTTCAAAAGCCTGCGAGTGCTGAGAACTGAGCATACCCGCAGAAGCTGTAGGGCCACGGAAAACAATCGGAACAGTATACTGACCGCCGCTCATACTCATCATTTTCGCAGCGGAGTTAATAACCTGATCAATTGCTACAAGAGAGAAATTGAAGGTCATGAATTCGATGATGGGTCGCAGTCCATTCATGGCGGCACCAACACCAATCCCTGCAAAACCAAGTTCGGCGATCGGAGTATCGATCACACGTTTTGGTCCGAATTCATCAAGCATACCCTGGCTCACTTTGTATGCTCCATTGTATTGAGCGACTTCTTCTCCCATTAAAAAAACACGTTCGTCACGACGCATTTCTTCTGTCATGGCTTCACGTAATGCTTCACGAAATTGAACTTCTCTCATATTTGGTCGTTTCTTCAGCGATCAATTTATCGGACCAGTGGAAATAAAGGCTGACTGGGCTTTTTTAAAAATTAACCGGGTTGCAAATGTAGGAAAATCCCGTTCATTCCTCTTCTTCAGGATCCCCTTTGATCTGCTTTAATGCAGTTTCTAACTCGCTGAATGTGTGCTGATTCTTTTGTGAGCGGGCCACAAGCATCCCTTTTTCATACACCGAAACCGCTTCTTCAGGGAGTCCCAGACTTTCGCAAACTTTTCCGAGCTGATAATAAGCAGCCAGATAATCAGGGTCTTTTCGGTTCAAATCGAGAAGGATGGATTTTGCTTCCGGATAATCTTTTAAACGAATGTATTCCAAGGACAAAGCATAGGAAGTAAAAGAATCATCGGGATCTTCCTGCAGGTATCTTTTCAATAATTCAATTCTATCCATCAGAGGTTATAAACAAGCTAATTTAGGGAGGATAATTTCTTTATCTTCGCGCCAAAATCAACAATTTTGGTCCTGGCGAAGATACAAAGACGGAGTTTGCGGAGCATCACATTTTCCAATGCGTTTTTATCAGATGTCTTCCATTCGTTTCTTATAATGCCATTGTTTCCGACCGGGAATTTTTTATTTCACTCAAAGAATATTGCTATTAATCCGGATAAATTATGAAGATCTTAGTTTGTATCGCTAACGTTCCTGACACAACAGCGAAGATTAATTTTACACCTGACAATAAAGAATTTGTTTCTGCAGGTGTCACATTTATTCTTAATCCCTACGACGAAATTGCGCTTTCAAAAGCAGTTGATCTGACTGCAGGTGGAGGTTCTGTAACCGTCATTAATATTGGCGATGCAAGCACTGAACCAACCATTCGCAAAGCATTGGCGATCGGTGCAACTGATGCAGTACGTATAAATGCCAAGCCACGTGATGGTTATTTTGTTGCAAGGCAAATTGCTGATTATGTAAAAAAGAATCCTTTCGATCTGATCCTCTGTGGAAGAGAATCAAGTGATACCAATGGATCTTCCGTTCCTGCAATGATCGCGGAACTTCTGGATATTCCTTGTGTACTTTTCGCAAAGAGTCTGACCATCGATGGAAGCACAGCAACACTCGAGCAGGAAATTGAAGGCGGGAAAGAAATTTTATCCGCTCCACTTCCTCTTGTTGCCGGAGCTTCTGAAGGAATGGCGGAATGGAAAATTCCAAATATGCGCGGTATCATGTCAGCACGGACAAAACCACTTGTCGTGGTTGAGCCCATTGAAGTACCACAGTATACCGCTGTTCAAAGTTATGATAAGCCTGTTCCGAGAAGCTCAGTAAAAATGATAGCAGCCGAAGATGCGGCAAAGCTTTTTGAAATGCTTCGCGAAGAGAAAAAAGTAATTTAATCTGATCCTTCAATCCACAATTCCAAAAGAATCACAATATGTCAGTTCTTGTTTATTTAGAAAATATAGAGGGAAAATTTAAGAAATCAACTTTCGAGGTAATTTCCTTTGCATCAGCTATTGCACAGAAACAAAATCTACCACTTGTAGCATTATCAATCGGCGATGTGTCTGATGAGGAGCTCGGAAAAGCCGGCAAATACGGCGTTTCAAAAATCCTGAAAGCAGGTGGAGACAATCTGAAATCCATGAATGTGCAGCCTTATGCAACCGTGATTGCCCAGGCAGCCAAAGCCGAAAACGCGAAAGTGGTTGTGATGTCAGCAAGCTTTTCCGGTAAAGGAATTGCTCCACGGGTAGCTATAAAACTTGATGCTGGGCTTGCAGACAATGTGATTGATCTTCCTGTGATGGATGGAAAATTCCTTGTGAAGAAAGGTGCGTATTCAGGTAAGGCTTTTGCTTTTGTTGAAATCACGTCTGATGTGAAAGTCATCAGTATGATTCCGAATTCATATAAGGTTGTAGAATCACCCGCTTCTCCTTCCATTTCTGTTTTCGATACACAGTTGGGTGCAAAAGATCTCGCGGTTACAGTGAAAGAAACAAAGAGATCTACAGATAAAGTATCCCTGCCGGATGCGGAATTGGTAGTATCAGCTGGTCGGGGAATGAAAGGTCCTGAAAACTGGGGAATGATTGAAGAACTTGCCAATATTCTGGGTGCAGCAACCGCTTGTAGTAAGCCGGTTTCAGATGCAGGCTGGAGACCACATTCCGAACACGTTGGTCAGACAGGAATTGCCATCAGCCCGAACCTGTATATTGCTGTTGGAATATCAGGTGCAATTCAGCACCTTGCAGGAGTAAGCAGTTCAAAAGTAATTGTAGTGGTCAATAAAGATCCGGAAGCTCCGTTTTTCAAGGCGGCAGACTACGGTATTGTTGGAGATGCCTTTGAAATAGTGCCTCAGCTGATTACTGCAGCTAAGGCATTTAAGTCCAGCCAAAACGGTTAAATTAGTAGTAAGCGAAACAATATTTTTTTATTTTCGATAAAGAAACGGATTAGGACGGAAGCCAGGTTCCCGGAATTGAATATGAAAAAGATTAAACTTGAAATTATTGGCCTCTCTTATAGCCAGACTCAATCCGGTGCTTATGCACTCGTACTTGGTGAAGAAAAAGGGAAACGCAGATTGCCGATTATCATTGGTGCTTTTGAAGCTCAGGCGATAGCCATTGAGCTTGAGAACATGACGCCAACCCGTCCACTGACGCATGATCTTTTCAAAAGCCTCGCACAGTCCTTTGATATCGAAGTGGAGGAAGTGATTATTTTCAATCTGCTTGAAGGAGTTTTCTATGCAAAACTTGTTTGCAATAATGGCGACAAGAAAATGGAAATTGATGCACGTACAAGTGATGCAATAGCCATAGCAGTGAGATTTGGCTGTCCGATCTATACTTACGAATTCATTCTTTCCACCGCCGGTATTGTACTGGAAGAAAATGCTCCGATTGAAGGAATCGAAGAGCATGTTGAAAAACAAGTACCCACTTCAGCAACAAAATTATCGGAAAATGAATTGTCGACAGCGAGCACTGATGAGCTAAAAGAAATGCTCAAAAAAGCCCTCGACGAAGAAGCCTACGAACGCGCCTCCCGCATCCGCGACGAATTGAATAAGAGGAAAAGTAATTGATTTTTTTAGCTGGCTTTATTGATTAGGTTTCCACTTATTTAGTACCAGGTATTAGGTACCATGTACAAAGTGTTTGATTTTTCCTATCCTCAAACTTCAAACTTCAAACTTCAAACTTCGAACCCGGAACCCGGAACTCGGAACCCTGAACCAAATTAGTGCTTAACCGCCACCATCCCCGGCTTGTGATCGTATTTGAACATGAATGGGAACAGGATTCCTAACACCAGTGCATAAGCGGAGAATGCGAACCAGATATTGGGCCAGTTACTGATTCCATCTACTGTGTAATGATCCACCACCAATCCGCTGCAGTATCCACCGATCATGGCGCCAAGTCCATTGGTCATAAACATGAACAATCCCTGTGCGCTAGCACGGATATTCGATGCGACTTCCTGTTCAACAAATAGTGATCCTGAAATATTGAAAAAGTCAAAAGCCATCCCATAGATGATCATGGACAACACAAGCAATGGCAATCCCGTTCCCGGATCTCCAATCGCGAATAATCCAAATCGGAATACCCAGGCAAAAATACTGATGAGCATTACTTTCTTGATACCAAACTTGTGAAGGAAGAATGGGATAGTCAGAATGAAGAGGGTTTCCGAAATCTGTGAAATGGAAAGCAGGAGGATGGGATGCTTTACTCCAAATGAATCAGGATGTGTTGTTTTAAAACTTTCAAGGAAAGACCCACCGAAAGCATTGGTGATCTGGAGAGCCGCGCCGAGAAACATGGCGAAAAGAAAAAAGATGAACATCTTTCTTTGTTTCAGCAAAACAAATGCATCAAGTCCGAGAGAAACGAAGATCGATTTTTCTTTTACTGATTTTACCGGTTTACATTGAGGAATGGTAAATGAGTACAATCCTAAAACCAGTGCTGAAACACTGCTAAAAATCAATTGCATATTGTTGGATTTCCAGCCGAAAAGATCTACGGTCCACATTGCCACAATGAATCCGATAGTACCCCACACACGAATAGGAGGAAAGTCTTTGACGATATTGTAATTACTTTCTTCAAGAACAATGTAAGACACAGTATTATTCAGCGCGATGGTCGGCATGTAAAACATCGAATTGAGCAACATCGCCCAGAAAAATAAATTCGGATCGCTGATGGTGGAAGCCCAGAAAAGCATTCCGGCACCAACGAGATGACATAGCCCCAATGCCCGTTCTGCATTCAGCCATTTATCCGCAATAATTCCCATGATAGCCGGCATAAACAGGGACGCAATGCCCAGCGTGGAAAATACAGCTCCGATTTGTTCTCCGCTGAAATGCAATGTTCCCCACAGGTATCCGCCAATCGAAATCAGCCACGATCCCCAGACAAAAAATTGAAGAAAATTCAACACTATCAAACGGAACCTGATGCTCATATAGTTTTATTTGAAGGATTCAGAACGAAAGATAAGTGAAAAGTCCTTGAATTTACAAACTTGTTTTTTTCAACAAGATCAGGGGGTTGTCAACACTAAGGAATCCGTAGGATTTTTCGGTTAACTTTACAGCATCAACAGATTTTAGATGAAACAATACCACGAACTGCTTCGCCATGTGATGGAACATGGTGTCGATAAAAGTGACCGGACCGGTACAGGAACCAGGAGTGTATTCGGCTACCAGATGCGTTTTGATTTACAGCAAGGTTTTCCTTTACTCACTACAAAAAAGCTCCATACGAAATCGATATTTCATGAACTCCTGTGGTTTCTAAAAGGAGAAACCAATACCCGTTACCTGAAAGAAAACGGAGTTTCCATCTGGGATGAATGGGCGGATGAAAATGGCAATCTTGGCCCGGTATACGGTTCACAATGGAGAAGCTGGCCTACACCCGACGGCGGACATATTGATCAAATTACTCAGGTGATCGATCAAATAAAAAAGAATCCGGATTCACGGAGATTGATTGTCAGCGCATGGAACGTTGCTGAAATCAACAAAATGAAATTGCCACCCTGCCATGCATTTTTTCAATTTTATGTCAGCGATGGAAAATTATCCTGTCAGCTGTATCAAAGAAGCGCGGATATTTTTCTGGGTGTTCCATTCAACATTGCTTCCTATGCCGCGCTGACAATGATGGTTGCTCAGGTTTGTGACCTCCAGCCCGGAGATTTTGTTCACACCTTTGGAGACGCGCATATTTATTCCAATCATTTTGAGCAGGTAGCTTTGCAATT
>CAYMMN010000184.1:0-6671 GCA_964391495.1 uncultured Flavobacteriales bacterium
GGAGGCTATATCGTTGCGGGTGTTTCTGTTGAAAATACTTCCGGAGGCACTGATCAGAATATTTTTAAACTGGATGCAGCGGGTAATGTCGTTTGGAATTTCAATTATGGAGGACTTCAATACGAAAGACCGTCTACTGTTCTTCAAACAGCCAACGGCAATTTTGTTATCGCGGGTTTCACCAACGTAGGAGATTCTGTAAACGTGATCAACCAGGATCTTCTCGAAGAAATTGATACTGACGGAAATTTAATCTGGGCACGTACTTACGGCGATGTCACTGCCACAAGTGAATGTTATTCCATGGTCGCAACCAGTGATGGTTATGGTCTTGCAGGCTACACCATCGGTTTCCAGACCGGAAATATCGGTGATGCTTACTTTGTTAAGACTGACACAGCAGGTTTCAGCGGATGTTATGAAACCAATTTCCCGGCAATAATCAACATCAATTCTTTTACGGATAGTACTGGCGCCAACGAACAAATAGTTGTACTTAACGAGAGTACTGCTTTGTTCAATTCTTCCTTACAAATCAATCAATTCGGACAGATCTGTTTCACGGATGCGACAAACGACTTGCCTTCTCAAAAATTGTTTAACCTGTACCCGAATCCCGCAAGTGAAAATCTGATGATTCATTTTACAGCTGAAAACAAATCAGGTCTGCTGAAGATCAAAGATCTTTCCGGCAGAATATTGAAAACATTAGAGGTCACTGAAAATACCGAAATGACAATTCCGGTAAAAGAACTCGCATCCGGTTTATACATCATGAGTTATGAAAATGAAAATGGTACTACCAGTTCCACATTCATTCGTCAATAAATAAACAAATAAAAAAGAAAGAAAAAAGGAGCCTTATGGGCTCCTTTTTTTGTATCAGGATTTCACAATTTTCCCGGAATGCTGAACTGAATTGTTCTTAAGAATGCTGTATTGATACATGCCTGCATCCAGTCCTGACAGATCGAGTGAAGTATTAATTAATCCGGATGATGACCGGACTTCCTTTATCATCACCTGTCTGCCGGTCACATCCGTGATGCGTACAAAGTAATTATTTCCTGATGAAGCATTGAATGCAATTTTTAAAACATCAGTTACCGGGTTAGGATAAACCATCACTTTGTCACTGAGTACCGGACTATTCACACCTGTACTTGCATCGCTTACATTGATATCATCCAGATACAAATTATTGCCATAACCACTTATTGCTTCGAAACGAAACAGAACACCTGAATTGCCTATCAGTGAAGAAATATCTATTGAATCTCTTCTCCATTCAGAAGCTCCTGGCACAAAAACATTTGAATTTGTGGTTGTGGTTGCAATGTCAAGAGGCCCTTTCTCATAAATACGATTAAAAGTATTTCCGCAATCTGTGCTTACCGAGATCACAAGTGAATCTTCAAATCCGGTTCCATATGGTGCATAAGCAAGGTTAAAAGAGAGTATTGCCGGAGCCAAAGCACTACTCAAATCAAACTGTGGAGTTGACAATGCACCTACACTTCCACTCGAAGTATAAAAGAAATTGGCAAAAATAGATGTGGACGATAAGCCGAATCCTCCGGTTGTATTGTCGAGCTGCAGTAAGCCGGATGGATCATTTAATGTCCAGTTCGCAGGAGGTAACAATACAGCCTGAAAATCTTCGGTAAAAGGAATAGGGAATTGATTTGTATTCATGGTAAAGCTAATGGAACGAATATCGTTGAATGTATATTGATCGGTTCCTCCATTTGGATCAGATGTATACACAGAGAAGACATGGTTCCCACCTGAAAAAGTTTGCGCAGGAAGTGTGATCAGATCTTCATCTCCCCTGCTCAGTACTCCTGTCCATACATACAATTGAATCGCTCCTCCGTCTATTTGATAATACACATTTGCTGTAAATAACGTATCGGAGCCATAATTGCGAATTTTAAATTGTGGAATTTGCACTGAATCACAAGACGTTCCTGACGGAGATAAAATTTGCGAGATCCCCGCATCCAGCAGAATAGGTACTGCACCATTCAAGTCAGCTTCCCAGATACCACGACCATATGTAGCAGCACGTAATTTACCGGCGGAATATTGTATTTCAAGTTCACTTACAATTACATTGGGCAGGCCGCCATTGTAGGGAATCCAATCAACTGCCGCTGAATCACGATAAAAAACACCAAAATCAGTACCAATGTAAAGCACATCATCACTTTGATTCTGATAAACCACACAATTCACCGGAATATTCGGTAGCGATCCTGAAATATTATTCCAGTTCGCTCCACCATCAGTTGACATGTATACTTTTTCACCATTCGAATATCCGGTAAAAGTTACCCACACTTTCTGAGGATTTGTATCACATACTGCTATATAAGTGATACCAACTGAATTCACAGGAAGTCCGGGAGAAATATCTGTCCAGGAAACTCCTCCATTATCAGTACGGAAAATCGCTCCCAATGATGCTGCGTAAAGCACATTGGTGTTGGATCTTGATATTGCAATAGCTATCACATCACCGTTGAAAGTCGCGTTTGATGTAATCGAATTCCAGGTACTTCCTCCGTCAGTTGTTTTTTGAAGGTCAAAAAATCCTCCATACAAAGTTTGCGGATCAACCGGATCAATGATAAATGGGGTCACCCATGCACCGCCTCCCGGAGCAATAAAATTGAAAGAAGCTCCTCCATCGGTTGAACGCTGAACATAGCCATTCTGTGAAGAAACATACACGACATCATCGTTCGTATAATCTACAAGACACTCCATACCATCAGCACCGGATACTTGCTCCCATACACCATTCTTCAATCGATCCGTTCCATTGTCCTGTGCGCCCGCATAAATCAGGTAAGGATCAGTGGAACTCTGTCCCATGCGATAATATTGCTTGATGCCAAGTGAATTACTCAGATCAGTCCAGCTAGATCCGGCATCATCCGTTTTAAAAACTCCACCATCATTACCGGAGAAAATTGTGGTGTTGCTTCCCGGGAGAAAATCCAGAAAATGATTATCGGCGTGTACATAATCACCTCCACCTCCATTATTGGCTGCACTTTGCCATGAATTCCCTCCGTCATTGGATTTTGAAATTCCCAATCCACCGCAATAGATCGTATTTTCATCCACCTGGGAAGCCGCTAAAACACAATCGTAATAGCCGTAAAATGTCGTCTGCGGAGAACCTGGTTGAGTAAAACTCAATCCTCCATCGTTTGATCGATAAAAAGTTCCTGTTTCGCATAGAGCGTAAATGACATTGTCATTTGCAGCGGTAGTGGCAATCGAGATGCGACCGGTACATAAACCCTGATACAATTGCGACCAAGTCTGACCACCGTCTAAGGAACGGTAGAGTGAAGAATTATCAGTTGAATAAACAACATCCGCATTCGCAGTATTGAATTCGATGTCATAATAATGACCCGACTGAACCAAGCTCCAGGTTGCTCCTCCATCATCGGAACGAAAGATCCCGTTGCGTGTTGCTATCATCACTATTTCAGGGTGAATTGGACTTACTACGATTCGCTGAATGATGTCAGTCTGTGATTGGGAATAGGACAAACCTGTTGAATTCCATGTCACACCACCATCCACCGACATCAGCACTCCGGCACTGTATGTTCCTCCCCAAAAATCGTTCAGGTATTCATAACCATAACCGTCGCCGGTAGCGATGTACATCGTATCAGTGTTCCTGGGATTGATGGCCATATCCGCGATGCTGAGTGCCGGAAGCAGATCGGTATTGGAAGACCAACTCAAACCGCCATCAGTAGACTTCCATAGTCCACCACTTGCAGCGCCTGCGAAAATATTTTGAGAATTGTTCGGATCGAAACGAATGACATTCACCCGCCCGGCTCCACCTCCTCCACCAGGAACAACCGCAGGTCCGATGAAACTCCAGTTAGGAGATGCTGTTCTGAGATTTGCAACCGGATGTGTTTGCTGGTAACGCTTGTACTCCCTGAATAAAATATCCGGCTGAGGAAATTGCCCACTGGGAAAAGTTCTTTGCTTCATAAACCATTCCCATCTTTTAAACTGTTCATATCCTCCTTCTTCGGCATTTTCCGCTTCCTTCATTGAAACTTCCCGATCTTTCCAGTAGTTGTTAAATTTCTCCTGTACGTTGTAGAAATTAGGCTTCTGCACTTCTTTTCTCACAGAAGTGATCGAAGGTTTCATCCAAGGTTGAGCGGAGACAGAAACCTGTAAAAAAATGCCTGAAATGATCAGGGAAAATAATGAGCTCTTTTTCATTTGTTTGCGACAGGATTTTGGACCTGAATTTCAAAAATAAGAAAAGAACTGAAGCCAAAGTCCGAATTCATCTCATAAGTGCTTTATTTACATGAAAATGACATACTTCTTTATCTCTTAAATAAAGAGTACTTTTGTGACCCTTATTTCTCACCTTGATATGATTGGAATATTCAATAAAGCCCTGACCAAATTCTTCGGAAGCAAGAGCGACCGGGATCTGAAAGAAATCATGCCCTTGGTTCTGCAGGCAAAAACTGCATACACCGGACTTGCAAACCTGAGCAATGATCAGTTGCGGGCTAAAACACATGAGTTTCGTTATAAAATTTCTGAATTCTTAAAGGATATAGATGCGGAAATTAAATCGCTGGAAGACCAGGCAGAAAATGATCCGGATCTGGAGTTGCATCTGAAGGAAGACTTGTATCGTAAAATCGATGCATTGAAAAAAGACAGAAACAAACAAACCGAAGAAGTATTGCTTCAGATTCTTCCTGAAGCTTTCGCGGTTGTTAAGGAAACGGCAAGACGTTTCACAGAAAACGAAACGCTTACAGCTACAGCAAACGACATCGATCGATTGCTTGCAACAAAAAAAGACAATGTAAAAATTGATGGTGATAAGGCTGTCTATAGCAATTCATGGGTAGCTGCCGGAAACATGATCACCTGGAACATGGTGCATTATGATGTGCAGTTAATCGGTGGAATTGTTCTTCACCAGGGAAAAATCGCGGAGATGGCAACAGGTGAAGGTAAAACGCTTGTAGCAACACTTCCAATTTACCTGAACGCGCTTGCCGGTCGTGGTGTACACATCGTTACTGTCAACGACTACCTCGCGAAACGTGACTCTGAATGGAATGCGCCTTTATTTGAGTTTCTTGGTCTTACCGTTGATTGCATCGACAAACATGAACCGAACTCCGTGGCGAGACGCGATGCTTACCTTGCCGATATTACTTACGGAACGAACAACGAATTCGGTTTCGATTATCTCCGTGACAACATGGCCCGTGCAGCGGAAGATATGGTACAGCGCGGACACCATTTCGCGATTGTGGATGAGGTTGACTCCGTGCTGATCGACGACGCACGTACACCGTTGATCATTTCCGGTCCAACTCCTCGCGGAGATCACCATGAATTCGATATTTATAAACCAAAAGTTGAGTTGCTGATGAAAGCGCAGCGTGATTATGTAAACACGCTCATTTCGGATGCAAGGAAATTACTCGCTGAGAAAAAAGAAGACGAAGCCGGACTTTGTCTCTACCGTGCTTACAGAGCATTGCCTAAAAACAAAGCTTTGATCAAGCTGCTGGGTGAGCAAGGTGTGATGGGCATCATGCGCAAGACTGAAAATTTCTATATGCAGGATCAGCAGAAGGAAATGCACAAGGCGGACGCAACCCTCTACTTTGTCATCGACGAAAAAAACAACAACATAGAACTCACGGAAAAAGGTATCGAGCTGATGTCCTCTTCCAGTGAAGATAAAAATTTCTTCATCCTTCCGGATGTAGGATCCATTGTCGCTGAAATTGAAAAATCAGCCGCAGCAGCGGAAGACAAGCTTGCCAAAAAAGATGAGTTGATGCGTGAATACGGAATCAAATCCGAGCGCATTCACACTGTCAACCAATTGCTGAAAGCTTACTCACTTTTCGATCGTGATGTGGAATACATCATCGCTGACGGAAAAATTAAAATCGTTGATGAACAAACCGGTCGTGTATTGGATGGCCGTCGTTATTCTGATGGCTTACACCAGGCGATTGAAGCAAAAGAAAATGTAAAGATCGAAGCGGCGACACAAACCTACGCAACGATTACACTTCAGAACTACTTCCGTATGTTCCACAAACTTGCCGGTATGACCGGTACTGCGGAAACGGAAGCACAGGAATTCTGGACCATTTACAAACTGGATGTGGTTACGATTCCGACAAACCGTAACGTGATTCGTAAGGATTCCGAAGATAAAGTTTACAAAACAAAACGCGAGAAATACAACGCGGTTATTGAAGAAGTAGAATTGCTTGTAAAAGCAGGCCGACCGGTACTAGTCGGTACAACATCTGTTGAAACTTCCGAATTGCTCAGCCGGATGCTAAAACTCCGGAACATCAAGCACAATGTACTCAACGCGAAACAACATCAACGTGAAGCACAAATTGTAGCGGAAGCCGGTCTTGCCGGAACAGTTACCATCGCGACAAACATGGCAGGTCGGGGAACCGATATCAAACTCGGACCGGGAGTTAAAGAAGCCGGCGGTCTGGCTATTATCGGTACTGAAAAACACGAATCACGACGAGTGGACCGACAGTTACGCGGTCGTGCAGGACGTCAGGGTGACCCGGGATCTTCACAGTTTTATGTTTCTCTGG
>CAYMMN010000185.1:0-6626 GCA_964391495.1 uncultured Flavobacteriales bacterium
ATACATTTGCATTCAGTATTTCCACGAATCAATCCGTGAACAATTTTTGTATACCGCTTAAATTTCTATTTCTCGAAATTAGTGTGGCGTCACAATCCATTCTAATGCAGCTTATTCATCCATTATTTTCGGAAACCTGCATAAGATTGGTATGATGAAGATTCAACGGAAATATTGAGTAAAAGTTATAGAAAAACTTACACATTTTTCTATCCCTGTGAAAAGCCGGGAGAACCCTTGAAAATACACGGAAATTACCCTCTTTTTAAAGGCTAAAACCGGAAATGAAAAATTCTGGCCAAACCTTAATTACCGGAAGGCGCTGCTACCCTTTCGTATTTTTCGGGTACAGAAAAAGGCATTGTAAATTCTTCGTTCGCTGTAACCTTTGTATATTCCAGTTTGATGATAATCGGCGAAGCGGAAGAAATGGTCACGACAAGGTTTCCCGGGAAAAGTTCCGAATTAACATCCATGAAATTTTTATAATTCGCTTCGATCCAACGATCCTTTTTATCATCGGTAATTCTAGATTTCGCGATCCGGTAATTTCCGTCGATCCAGAAATCCTGGATGATAGGCTTGCTCGGATCTTTTTCTTCCTGAACCCTTTTTGCCTGACGTTTATTGAGCGTGCTCAAAATAATATACGGTTCATCTTCGTACATCGATTTCAGCTTCTCATTTTTCAGATAAGGAAAATAATTCCCGACAATCACCGCCTGTATCATGTCATAATTGACATCCGATTTCAGCAATTCTTCCAGATAATTGTAATCTCTTGCACTAAATTTTTTATGCACACGATCCAGAATCATCAGACTGTCGCGGTTGATCAGTACCCTTGCAGCTTCAATACCCAACAATGGAGTAATGGATATCCATATCGCGCTGTCTTTTCGTACTCTCAGATTGACATCAAATGTGTTTGTTTCACCACTCTTGTCGGTATAATCGACAGTAGCTTTCGCGGTGAGCCATTCAAAATTAAATTGCCTGGACAAAACACTGTCAAAAACAGAAATGACTTCTTCTCCCTTTAGCTTAACCGGAGCCGGTGGCGTTTCGACTATCTTGCGTGTTGTTTTGCAACTGAAAAGGAACACGAGCAATGTGAAAAAAAGAACCAGACTTCCGTGAGAACGAAAGGGAGCGACAAACCTGTATTGAAGGTAAAATTTATCCATAATCAAGGAGAACATTCGCGGTGATAAAATACCGTCGGTATTAATCGAAAAGTTTTTTCTCCTGAATTTTCTTATCCAAAAACTCGGAACCATCACCGGCATCTTTGGCTTGCTGCCAATAATCCAAAGCTTTGATTGTATCACCGAGTTTAAAGAGAACATCGCCATAATGTTCCAGCAATGTACCGCTTTTGCCCGGAGTGTTGGCAATGGCTTTTTCTATCCAGATTTTTGCGTCGGAATATTTCCCCATTTTGTACATAATCCAGCCGTAGGTATCCTGGTAGGAAGCCTGATTAGGCTCCAGCGCGTTGCTTTGGCCACTCATCATTTCCGCCTTATCCAGTTTTTCTCCTCGAAGTGATAAATAATACGCGTAATTGTTCAATACAGTAGCGTTCTTTGGGTCCAGTTCAAGTGCCTTGTCGTAATTCTCCTCCGACTTTTGGAAATCTTTAAGTTCCTGGTAAGTGTCTCCAAGACTTGCATAAAACTGTACTTCCAGATTTTTATTATCCACAACCATTTTCAGTCCTGTCTGGTAAGCAGTAACAGCATCGTTATATTTTTTCTTTTGAGAACAAGCAACACCCTTGAGATAATAAACCTCGGGCTGGTCAGGAAATAAAGTAAGTGCTTCTTCACTTTCAATCAGCAGTGAATCCCACGCCTGAATTTGTGCATCGAGGTACATGATCTGCCTGTAGACAATAAATTCTTTAGATCCAAGTTCCCTGGCTTTTTTGAATTCAACAAGAGCTTCAGCGGTTTTTTTATCCTGGTATAAAAAATCACCATAGACAGCATGCGCACGTGATTCATTTGGATGAGCTTCAATGAGAAGACGGCACATGTCCAAGGCTTGTTCCTTGAGTTCAGGATGTAATTCAACGAGAGCAAAATAAGAACTCAGAATACTAAGCTTTGTTTCAATGTCAAGATCCTTATTCTGAAAAGCTTTTTTTAATTCTTCTACTGATTTTTCTTTATCTCCGTTGTTACGGTAGTAATCAGCAAGAGATAAATGGATGTATGGATTTTCAGGATCTATCTGGAGAATTTTATTGTAGGTTTCAAGCGCTTTTTCTTTTTCCCCCATTGATTGATACAATTCCGCCAGCATGCCGTAGGATTGAGCTTCATTCGGATTGCTTTCGATCAGTTTTTGCAATTCCGCAACCGCTTTATCATTCTTGTTCATTCGCTGATAAAGGCGAGCCTTCTGCATGCTGAGATCCTTGTTGATACCGGTCTTTGCTTCAAGCTTGTCATACACTTTGATCGCCTCAGCAGGTTTTTCAGCATACAACAATGCCGATGCCCATTCGTAATAATAATCCACACGATCCGGATAAAGATTCACCAGTTTTTCAATCACCGTTGCCGACTCATCGAATTTTTTATTCTTCTGTAATACATCCGCGTAAGTCATGGTATACCATGGATTGGAAGGATCAATCAGGTATGCGCTTTTACTGAAGAACAATGCATCGGTAAATTTCTTCTGTTCGCCGTAAATATTCGCGAGTTCATACATCGCTGCAGCGTTGTTCGGATCTTTGCGGATCACTTCAGCGAAAAGATCAGCGGCATTGTTGTAGTTGCCAAGGAGTTTTTCCTTGTTCGCATTGAAGAATAAAAAAGTAACCTCCGCACGTTGACCGTCAGACAAAGTATTCTTTGAAACCTTTGGGGAAGAAGTAGTGGATTGAGTGCTCTTACATCCTGTGATCAGCAGGGCAGCAATCGCGAGCAAAGCAAAATATCGGTTCATGGAGGAGAGTTCATCCACACCTGTTCCTTCCGGATTTTCTGTTTAAAAAGAAAACAGAGATGCTGCAGGGCAGGCGGTGGTTTTAGTTATGGGTAGAGTAATCGCTGAGACTCAGTTGTTCGGGTGAATTGTTGTATTCCGCAAAATGCCCGATCATGGAATTATCGAGAACACTGTTGCGGACTTTAGTGTTGGTTTGAATGATGCAGTTTTTTATTACTGAAGATTCTATTTTGGAATTCGCACCGATCGATACATGCGGACCGACGATAGCGTTTTTCAATTCAACATTGTCGCCAATATAACACGGTTGTATGATGACAGAATTTTCTGATTTCACACTTTTGGAAACCATATTTTCTTTCTCATGAATTTCAAGAACGCGTTTGTTGGTGTATACGGTCGCGTCTTTGTTTCCACAATCCAGCCATTCATCAACTTTGCCGGGAACGAAACGTGTTCCTTTCTGCTTCATATTCTCAAGCGCGTTGGTGAGCTGGTATTCTCCTTTTTCCTTGATGTTGTTGTCGATCAGGTATTGCATTTCCTTGCGGAGGTATTCGCCGTCTTTGAAATAATAGATACCAATAATCGCGAGATCCGATACAAAGGTCTGAGGTTTTTCCACAAAATCTGTGATGATTCCGGAATCGTTGACTTTCACGACACCAAACATCCGTGGGTCATCAATACGGTTCACCCAGATCACACCTTCCTGGTTTTCATCGATGGTAAAATCGGCACGAAACAAAGTATCCGCGAAAGCCACAATCACTTTGCCGTTTAACGCAGATTGGGCACATAATATTGCATGTGCCGTTCCAAGTGGTTCATCCTGATAATGAATGGTTCCTTTAGCACCAAGACTACTGGCAATGGCCACCAACTGATCTTCTACTTCTTTCCCGAAATCCCCGATTACATAGGCGATTTCTTCAACTTTTTCTTTACAAACCTTGGTAATGTCTTCCACCAGCCATTGTACAATAGGTTTTCCGGCAACAGGGATCAAAGGTTTTGGAACTGTCAATGTATGCGGCCGCATCCTTTTTCCCATTCCAGCCATCGGTACGATTATTCTCATTGAATTGGTATTTTATATGAACGCTTATTGGTTTGCACTTGGTACCATGTACCAGGTATCAGGTACAAGGTGCTTATTTGCTTTATCTCTGAATCTACAACTCAAAACCCGGAACCCGGAACCCGAAACTTAATTTCAAACTCCCGTCGATCCAAACCCTCCCGCCCCACGTCCGCTTTCTGCAAGTTCACTTACCTGCTCCCAACTTACCTGCTCATGTCGGGCGATGACCAGTTGCGCGATCCGTTCTCCATTTTCAATGGTGAATGGTTCGTTGCTCAGGTTCACGAGGATCACTTTAATCTCACCACGGTAGTCGGCATCTATCGTTCCCGGTGAGTTGAGAACGGTAACGCCTTTTTTTGCCGCCAGTCCGCTGCGCGGTCTGACCTGCGCTTCAAAACCAACAGGTAATTCAATGAACAGGCCCGTTGGTACGAGTGTGCGTTCAAGGGGTTTCAAAACAACCGGGGAATTTAAATTCGCTCTCAGATCCATTCCTGCAGCGTGTGCAGTTTCGTAAGAAGGCAATGGATGAGATGACTGATTGATGATACGAACGTTCATGCTTTTCTGAAAATACAATGCACCTTTTCCCCCTGATTTTTCTTAGGGAAAGGGTTTATTTCACTCTGCGAAGGTATGCAATTTTCTTCCTTTCAAAGACCCAGATCAAGCCCAGCCAGCTCAGCATTAACAATGTGTTAATCAATAAGATAACAAGCGTGTTTTCCGGGAAAAAACCGCGCAGATACAAACTGACCATATATATAATGACTGCCGAAACGATAGAACTTGCAAAGGATTTGAGATCGTAAGGGACAGGATAATGTTTTTGTCCATAGATATAGGAAATGATCATCATGGATGCGTAACAAATAAAAGTCGCCCATGCCGCGCCATAGAAACCCATGATCGGGATGAGCAGGAAATTAAACAAAAGGGTGACCACAGCTCCGAATATAGAGAACCATGCTCCCCAACGGGTTTTCGATGTGATCTTGTACCAGATGGAGAGATTCAGATAAACTCCCAGAAATAGATTTGCCAGCAATAAAACCGGAACAATGCCGAGTCCACTCCTGTATTCATCACCGATAAAATATTTTACGATATCAAGATAAAGCAGAATGCCCAGAAAAACGAAAGAACAAAACAGAGTAAAGAAATACATCACTCTGGCATAAATTTTCTGGGCATCTTCTTTTCCTGCCTGGCTGAAGAAAAACGGATCGGCAGCGTAACGAAAAGTCTGCACTACCAATGTCATCAGCATGGAGAGTTTATAACAAGCTCCGTAAATACCCAACTGAGTAACCGCTTGTGATTTGTCGGCAAGCAGATAAGGTAAAAGAATCCGGTCAAAAGTTTCATTCACCATTCCTGCATATCCGGCGATCATCAATGGGAATGAATAGATGATCATTTGTTTCCACAACTTCGTATCAAAGGCAAAACTGATCCCGAAAATTTCCGGAGAAAGTGCAAGTAGCGTGAGAAAGCTGGAAATGAATTGTGATAAAAACACATAGCCTATTCCAAATTGTGGATCATAGATCGATTGCAACCATGTGTTTCCTGATGCGATCGCTTTCGGGCACCAAACCAGAAAAAACAAATTGAGACCAACATTCACCAGTATGCTGAACAAGCGGATGAAAGCAAAGCGTTTTGCTTTGTTCTCCATTCTCAATCTTGCAAAAGGAATTGTGGAGATCGCATCAAATGCGAGTATCCCGGCAAACCAGGAAATATAAAGCGGTGTATTTTTACTCTGACTGTCGACTGTAGTGATGAATCCGGATAGAGGTCCTGAGAAGCCGACGATGATCAACCCGAGTACCAAGGAACTGATAACTATCGAAATCATGGAAGTCGAATACACTTTCGGGTCACCTTTCTCGGATTGAAAAAAGCGGAAGTACGCGGTCTCCATTCCGTAGGTAAACAAAACGTTCAGAAAGGAAACGTAGGCAAATAACTGTGTGACTTCACCATATTCCCCGGCATGAAAAACTCTTGTGTACAGCGGAACCAGCAGAAAATTCAAAAAACGCCCCAGAATCGAGCTAAGCCCGTAAGTTGCAGTTTGTCCGGCGAGTTTTTTGAGTAAGCTCAAGGAGGAGTGGTTGGTGGTTAGTGGTTGGTGGTTAGTGGTTAGTGCTTGGAGCTTAGTGCTTAGAGCTTAGAGCTTAGAGCTTAGAGAAAAAACATGCTACTTCATACTTCATACTTTATACTTTATACCTAATACTTTATACCTAATACATTATACCTAAAGCCACAACCCATTTTGCAAAGCCAATCTACAATCTACAATCAGCAATCAAAGAAACTCATTCCCTCACCTCAAGACACTGAAATCGCTGAATTTTTTCAATGGGAGCTCGTGGATATCTACATGGCTCACTTTTGCTCGTGACGGGCCCTGGTGACACCAGCTCACAAAAGCACCCAAAGCTTCCGCTTCGCCGCTTGCTTCAATGATGACCGTTGAATCCTCATGGTTACGAACAGTGCCAACGATTCCCAATTCAATTGCCTTTTCCCGAGTGTACTTCCTGAAAAACACACCTTGCAC
>CAYMMN010000186.1:0-6609 GCA_964391495.1 uncultured Flavobacteriales bacterium
CGTTTCGATAAAATTTTTGTAATGAATCAATACAACTACCGAGATGTAGAAAAATTGGCGAAATCTGTAGAGGAAAAAAATATGATTGATTTATTACTCGCTCATTCATCAGACAATTTGAATTCAGATGTACCTGATCCCTGGTTTGGAGATGAAGATGGATTTGTTCCTGTATATAAAATGATTGAAGATGCATGTTTAAATTTCCTTTTAAGTATTGAACAGAATCCTAAAAAATAGAAAACGCACTTCAAGATTCTGATTACATGAACACGAACGGTACTTTATACCTGATTCCCACTTTTCTTTCAGAGGATAATCCTGATATTCTTACCACGGATGGCAAAAAATTATTATACCAGCTGGATGAATTTATTGTTGAAAATGAAAAAACAGCCAGGCGATTTCTGAAGCTTATTAAAAGTCCTGTTTCCCAACCGACTTTTAAATTCCACTTACTGAATGAACACACAAAAGATATTGAAATTTCAGCGTTCCTGCAGCCATTAAAAGAGGGGAAAAATGTTGGATTGATGAGCGAGGCCGGATGTCCAGGAGTTGCTGATCCGGGGAGCGAAGTGGTTCGATTAGCACATTTATCGGGCATCAAAGTAGTTCCGCTCATCGGACCATCGAGCATATTACTCGCATTGATGGCAAGTGGAATGAATGGACAGAGTTTTGTTTTTCATGGCTATTTACCTCGTGAATCGGAAAGCAGAAAACAAAAAATCAAGGAGCTTGAAAAGGATGCGCTGAAAAAGAAACAAACTCAGTTGTTCATTGAAACCCCCTATCGAAACAACGCGATGTTACAGGATTTATTACTCTGTTGCGCTGCCGAAACTCAACTGTGCATAGCCTGCAACCTGACCGGAAAAGAAGAATCCATTGAAACCAAATCCATCGGACAATGGAAAAAAAAGCAACCCGATCTTAACAAGAAGCCCTGTATTTTTCTCCTTGGGAAATAAATTTTTCTAACTTATTTCCTGACTAATGAATTGAGCTTTTCAACCTTTAACACTTCGATTTCAAAAAGTAAAGGTGCATAGGATGGAACGATGTAATTCCCGTTTTTCGGATCTCTCATTCCGGCTTCTCCATATGCAAGATTAGAAGGCAGCAGAAGGTTCACCTTGTCCCCTACTTTTAATTTCCGAAACGCAATTTCCCAGCCGGTGATGACCTGTCTTGTATTCAAAACAAAACGATACGGATGCCCCATTTGTTCAGAACTGTCGAACACTCGTCCATCCAGAAATTTACCTGTGAAATTCACGGAGATAATTGCGCCTGTATCAACAGGACTTCCAGATCCTTTTTTTACGTACTCCATGTAATACCCTGCACTGTCGAAATTGGATTCCCAATGATGGTCGGCTACATATTGATCAAAAATTTTCTTCCCCGCTTTTTCCCTGCTACTTTTTTCCATGACAATTTCCTGCTCAGCTTCAATCATGGTCTGAATACGGAGTAGTTTTATATCAAATTTGAAAAATGTACCCTTTTTGAATACGGTTTGCTCTTGTGGAATTGTTTCACCACGTCGAGTGATGTAGTAAGCATACATGGAATCCGCAGGTACATAAAATGTAGCACTGTCTCCCTGGCACAAATAAGTTAATCCGTCTTCGTATGATCCCTGAAAAGGAATTTTCTCCAACTGAAAACGAAATGGTTTTGGATTGGTTCTGGAATCAAAAAATACAGAATCCTCCGCGTTTCTATAAACGAGATCCAGCGTCACATAATCACCGATCTGTGGATTTGGTCCTTTATTCTCAGTATAGAGTATATAACGAAATCCGGCATTCGTGGTCATCTCTTTTCCCTTCTTGCAGGCAAACATGCCAACAGTAATGATGACAACAAAAAGTGGAGTACTAAATTTAAGATTCTTCATGGTTGAGTATTCAGCAAATGAATTTCATAATACAATGCAGTGGCACCGGGAATTTTATCCCCATCGCCAGTGATGCCAAAAGCAAGATGAGAAGGTACAATTATCCTGGCATGACTACCTTCCGGCAAAGTTATAAGGGCATCTTCCAACCCTCTCGGTTGCTGCCCTTCTCCCAGATGAAATTTTAATGGATGTGTTTCCGGTGCTGAATAACATAAGGTTCCATCCAGTAAAAAAACAGAATACGCCATGGCTACTTCCTCGTGAATGGATGGAATTTTACCACTTCCTTTCTCAACAACCTGAACTTTCAGACCGGTACCATTGCTTGTCATTTTGAATTGATGGCGCTGTATAAAATCCTCAATATCTTTTGCTTCATCGCGAACCATGAGTCGGTTCACTTCCGTTAACCTATTTTGAATTTCAGCATCATTTGCCGGTTTTTCTTTTGGAGAAGAACACCCGAACATTAACACAGGAACAATCAGTATTTTCCACCTCTTCATTTTACTTTTCTATTATTCCATAAACTCTCACAATCCGGTGAGCTTCGCTTTATAAAAAGGAAGGATATCAAGAAACTTCTGAATTGTTTCCTGTAATGATAAAAGGGATCTTCCACCTGAAGCATTTCGGTGACCTCCTCCTTCAAAATATTTGGAAGATAATTCCTGAACAGAAAACTCATCTTTTGAACGGAAAGAAATTTTTATCATGCCATCACGTTCCGAAAAAAAAGCTGCCATTTTTATTCCTTCAATACTCAGTGCATAATTTACTAATCCTTCTGTGTCACCCGTTTTGAAATTGAACATTTGCAATTCACTTTCAGAAAGGGCGATGTATGCGGTGTTGTAATCATTCAATACAACCAGTTTTTCTTTCAGAGAATAACCAAGCAATCGTAAACGGTTTTCAGAGGAATGATCATAAACCTGCTCGTGTATTCTGAAATTTTCAGCACCTGCTTCCATTAGATTCGCAATGATCCGATGTGTATCGGCTTTCATGGATGCATAACGAAAGGAATTGGTATCTGTCATGATTCCGCAATACAGACATTCCGCAATTTGCTTATTGATCATTTGTTTCTCACCTGCAGCATCAATAAACTGATAAATGAGTTCACTTGTTGAACAGGCAGCCGGGTAACTGAAGGAATAATTGAAAACCGGCTCAGGATTCAAATGGTGATCGATGAGCACTTTGATTTGTTCTGAATTTCTGAGTATTAGTTCGAGAGCTTCTACTCTGCTAAGCCAGTTAAAATCCAGACAGAAAATTATTTCAGATTCCCGAATCAATTTTTCCGATAGTGACTTATTTTCTTCAAAATTGATCACTTCTTCATGTCCCGGCAACCAGTGAAGAAAATCAGGATATTCACTTGGTGTCACAACGTTTACCAGGTGACCTTTTAATTTCAGATAATTATACAATCCAAGCGATGAACCCATTGCATCTCCATCCGGGCGATGATGTGTTGTGATAACCACCTTACGTGAAGATGCGAGGAATTGAAATAAAGGTTGCGTTTCTGCACCCGGAAAGCGGTTAATCATTCGGAATATTTTTTCAAAAATACAAAAGGCATCCTGAAGCTAAAAGAAACCCTTTGCTGAAATTAAGATTATAATTTCAATGGAATATTTGGTGAATCGAATCAATCTTCTAACATGTATCTACTTAAAGATTTTCCCGATTATCTGGAGAGAATAATTTTCCGAGCAGAAACAATTCCTTCATTTTGAATCCAGTTCAGGAAATATACACCGTCAGACAAATCGCCAAGATCAATTCGTATATGATCGGTAAGGACATTGAATTCCCGAATCGCTTTTCCAGACAGATCGGAAATCATAATTCTGGAATTTCCTGCAGTTCCATTTAACAATTCCACTTCAATGATTCCGCTTGCAGGATTCGGATAGGATTTTACAGCAACATCATTGAGAATTGGATGAATATTTACGGGCCCGCAATTAGTCAACATTGCAAATGCATCCGCTTTACCAAATCCCCAGGCATTATTCGGTAAAGGCCCCCAGGTGAATTGGTCCTGACGCGCACAGGAAGTGATAGCAGTTTTGACATCGCTCCAATTAGCATTTGGATTTTGCTGAAGATAAAGTGCAGCAATTCCGGCTACCACCGGAGCCGAAGCAGAAGTTCCACCTCCGGTAATGTGAAATCCACCTAATGCGACTTTATAAGGCTGAGTAGTAACCATTCCTTGAATCAAAGTTAATACCCCACAGGATAAAATATGGTGACCAGGAGCACAAATATCCGGTTTTACCCTGCCGTCACGTGTTGGTCCCCTGCTGCTGTTAGCTGCAAGATTCCGGGGTTGATCCGTTGGTGTGATTTGAAGTGTATTCGTCACATCAACATGGCGATCTGTATTGAAATAGTTTCCTACTGTAAGAACATTATCCAGACAACCGATACCGGTGATGATTGATTGTAATGTATCCGGTTCAACATAATCAATCATTGGCGGATAAAGAGCCGGAGATGGTAAGGGCTGGAATCCCCAGTCGTAATTCCAGGAATCATAATGTCCGTCACCTGTTGTCGAAAATCTCCAATAATAATCAATGGAGTCAGGACGTACATAAACCTCAAGTGAATATACACCGTTATTTTTTGTCAGTAAAGATTGCACAATTCCGATTCTGTTTCCTCCATTCACAACATTTCTTGTGATGGTAGTATTTAAGGAAGCAGTTGCAGAGGCATAACTTGTAGCTCCTCTGAATTCAAAGTAAGGAGTCACTTTATCAACACCGATTGAATAACGCATATGGATAAAATCGACAGAGTCCGCGAATACCTGAATATAAGCTCCGGGGTATCCGGCATTATACTTAAACCAGGTGAATGCTGTATCGTTAACAGTACTGTAACGACCCAGATGAATAGGATACATTACACCGATGTTTCCGGCGGAGGCAACTACTACTCTTCCGTTTTGTTGATTGATCAGGTTGGAAATATATTGAGCTTCCAGATCAAGACCATCGTGCGACCCGAAATAGTCACCAAGTGAAACATTGATTACACAAGGCTTTCCCATTTGCTGGGCTTTTGTAAATATGTATTCAACTGCGTGGGACAGTCTTGGAACAAGGTCAGGTGTAAAATTGAAAGATACAGCAACGATATCAGCATGCGTAGCAACTCCCTGAAAGTGTCCGAGTGCATTACCATTACCTGCGCCAATCCCTGCAACATAAGTACCATGTCCATATTCAGCTTCGCCTGTATGTGCATTTGCAAGGCCGTTATCGATATCGCCGGCACTGAACTCCTGTCCATACGCGTAAGGTTGTGGAGTGTTTGTATCATTCGGTAAATTCTGATCCCAAAGCCACTGAATTCTTGAATGGCCAAGGCTATCCTGAAAATCGGGATGATGGATATCAATTCCTGAATCAATAAACCCCAACACGACTCCGCTGCCATTATATCCCTGCGTAAGCGGTGATTGTCCCTGAATTACCTCATCTACATAAGAAAGCATCCTCATGGTATCATTCATCAATTTATACTGATGTGAAAAAGCTTCAATCCTTTTCACACCATCAAGCTGAGCCAGTTCGACCAATCCATGAATTGAAATTCTGACAGAAGCAATATCACCGGCTGAATTGATCAATTTGCCGCCTGTCTGTGTGACATGGCTTTGAATCCGTGACAGATCTCCCTGCACCAATACAGTAATCAATTCGGACTTATCCGGGGATGAATTCATTTTCTGTTTTAGAAAAAGATTAATAGAGGTTCCAGGTTCCGTTGCAAACATGTTAATTTTGCAAATTATGAACATCAAAAAGAAAAGTAGTTTTTTCATCGATTGATTAATTACGGTTTTTTAGTATTTAATATTCAGGAAATGACCACCAGAATTAGGACAACAACTCTCCTATCGCGGAATTTTCGGGCAATTCACTGAAAACTGCCAGCTTCCGGATAATCATTTAAAATGCTAAAATTAATCATTTGATAGTGAATTGTTCACGCTCTATCAACAGCTTATTCATAGTTTTCAACAGGTGTCCGAATCATGGTAACCGATTGGAAAATATGGTTATATTTGTTCAGGGATCATTCATTTATTAAAAAATTCGGGAAGGGAACATCTTGCGAACTATGCAGGATGACTGCGCATTAGTACCATATTCTTTTCTATAAAAGCGCTTCAACTGAAGTGTTGGGTTTGTCATATTTTCCACTGAATAATTTGTGGAGAACATTACCCGAACTTCTATTATCTAAAAACAAACAAACAAAAATCATACAACAACAACTAAAACCACACATCATGAGAACTTCAATTTTCCAGTATCCTTACGAAAAAGTGTTTAAGCGTACGCAAGGTGCATTGTCAAGACTGGGTATGCGTGTGATTAATTCTGATGCTTTACTGGGAAGCATCACGGCAGAAACGAATTTTTCATTGAGCAGACCCTCGGTGAAGCTGGATCTTGTGGTTGAAGAAATGGAAAACCACAATACTAAAGTTACGGTAAGAGGCTTGCAATTAAGGAAACGTTTTTTCCAAAAACCACAAAGTATCGAATTGAATGAAGCAGCTTTATTGGAAACATTATCAACAATTATCTGATATTTGTGTTTCCTTAAAGTAATTTCAATTTAGCATGTCAACTGAAAGACAGCTGTTTTATCAATTT
>CAYMMN010000187.1:0-6606 GCA_964391495.1 uncultured Flavobacteriales bacterium
GTTCGTTGGAACAGCAGTAAATGTTACACTTGTACCTGCGCAAATGGTGGAAGATGGACTCGCGGAAATGGAAACACTGGCAGTGACACTTGGAGTCACAGTCATTGTAATTGTATTGGAAGTGGCAGGACTACCTGTAACACAAGTAGCATTGCTGGTCATCACACAGGTAATAGTATTTCCATTTGCCAGGCCGGCATCCGAATAAGTTGTGCTATTTGTTCCTACGTTTACTCCATTCTTTTTCCATTGATAGGAAGGAGTTGTCCCACCATTGGTGGGAACAGCTGTAAATGTCACATTTGTACCTGAACAAATTGAAGTGGACGGACTCGCTGAAATCGCAACACTGGCTGTGACATTCGCATTCACTGTCATGGTAATCGTATTGGATGTAGCAGGGCTTCCGGACACGCAAGCTGCGTTACTGGTCATTACACATGAAATCGTATTTCCACTTACTAATCCTGCATCTGTGTATGTCGTACTGTTGGTACCCACATTCACTCCATTCTTTTTCCATTGATAGGAGGGACTTGCACCACCATTGGTGGGTACTGCTGTAAACGTTACGCTCGTTCCTGCACAGATGGTACCGGAAGGGCTTGCACTTATCGAGACACCAGCGGCAACGTTTGCATTGACAGTCATTGTAAGTGTATTTGAAGTCGCAGGGCTTCCCGTGACACAACCCAAACTACTGGTCATTACACATGTAATAGTATTTCCATTTGCCAGAGCAGCATCTGTATACGTGGTACTGTTAGTACCTACATTCACACCATTCTTTTTCCATTGATAAGTAGGAGTGCCACCATTAGTTGGAACAGCAGTGAATGTTACTGAAGTTCCGGAACAAATGGTCGTTGATGGACTGGCGCTGATGACCACACTTGCAGCAACAGGACTATTTACCGTCATGGTGATAGCATTGGATGTCTTTACCTCATTGCAACCACCACTGATAGTCATAACACAGGTGACGACGTCACCATTGACCCAGGATGCATTAGTATAGGTTGTACTATTGGTACCCACATTTACACCATTCTTTTTCCATTGATATGTTGGTGTTCCCGCAGGAACCACCGATGTAGCGGTAAATGTGACACTGGTTGCAGCGCAGATATTCGTACTTGAGGCACCAATACTTATACTTGTAGCAAGGCTTAGAGTGGTCAATGCATTTGCAATTAGTTTACATGCGCCATGAGCAGCAACACTTTTTGTGAGTACATAATTTCCTCCTGCTATATCATTGGCAGCACTAAGTGTTCGTGTTGTTTGACCATTTGCGATTGAATAATGCATCACTGCGCCTGAAAGAACAATATGTTGCAACTGATGAGCATGCCCCAATTCATGGACTGTAACAGATTCAAAATCGACCTGGCTGATGGTCGCATTCGAAGGACCAAATTGCCATGCCAGCCCTGCAGCGCCATCATCGTAAATGACATCTATTTCCGTAACCGTCCACACGGTATCCACACCACCAACACAACCATTCAAACGACTCGTTGCCCGACCAAGAACACCCGCTGGTAGTGAAGGACCAATATCAAAGCGAACAATATTAATCCCATCAGCTAAAACAGTATCCACGGCAGTATTAGCTCCAACGATCCAGTTCATATTCGTATTGCAGGTCCATGTATTCATCGCTCTGGTGAAAGCTGCCACTGCAGGAGCATTTGTGGCAAACTTTGTGGACTCGAACTGAAATGTGTAACCTCCGGTTGTATTATCATTGATATGTTCCGTATAAAATCCGGTGTTGTTGTAATCAACATTGATGTGCGAATAGGTAATAGTGAGTGTTCCTGCACTTGTCACAGAGTTTGGATCACTGTTTGTCACCCGGATAGTTCCTGTTCCAGCTGAAGGACCAACTCCAAATGAGTTACTCGGAACCCAAACAGTGATTTGTGTATTTGACCAGGTTCTGTAATCAATATCTTTTGCTTTTACATAGGTGGCTCCACCATCATTCGCGTTTTTAAATTCAACAAATCCGGTTCCTCTTGTTGCGCCGAAATTTGTACCGTTAATAGTTAACAAAGATCTGGTCCCGGCAGTAATTGAGGTCGGAGTGAATGAAGTAATGGTCGGAATAGCAAGCGTTGAATTGCCTCCACCTTTCGGTGCCTGCAATTTTTGAATGCTTTGATTTAAAAGGGTATTCGGTGCAATTTGAACAAACTGAGCACCGGTATAACCTGTCAATTCGCTATACAATTGTCCTGTGATGGAACTGTATTGATAAAAAGGAGTGGATGCAAGGTTTTCACCTACATTATATTCGATAAAACCTTGTTCACTTCCGAAGGCATCGTAAAGTGTGTTTCCTGCGGTTGGTCCTAATATTTTATCCAGCTTTGAAACATTACAGAAAAATACTCCCTGTTGACCTGGAATCAACGAAAGGTTCGATGTAATTTCAATTTTATCCAAACCAACAGTTCCACCTTCGGTGAGGATATCAAATTCCGTTAAGGAAGGGTTTCCTTTGAATAATTTATAGATTTTCAGATGATGAATCGTATAAATCATGTCGTGATTCTTTGTCCAGAACGAACGTGAACTCATTACTTCTGCTTCAACAATCAATGATGATTCCTGAGTTCTTTTTTGAACAGTGATCGGCAATTGCATACATTGATCTGCAGCCATAGCGGCAACAGAAAACATTAGGCTGAAAAACTGAATAAAAAGAAAAATTTTTCGACGGAAAAAAAATGAAGAATTTTTAGACATAGTAATTTCAGGAATAGGCTTGTGTATTGAGTGTTTCATAAAATGATAGTAATGATTTGTAAAAACGAATAATTTGTAAAATTTGAAGGTTAAGCAAAATAAGAAAAAAACCTAAATCAGGCAACAGTATGCTCTGAAAGACCTTTATTTACTGGTTGCGCAGACTATTTTCACATTAATAACCCCAAAATATAAAAGAAATAAGCAGATGTGAATCAGCTTAAAGAATGATCCAATACAGAAAAAATCCTTTGATCATTGTCAAGGCTTTCTAAAACGCAGGGGATGATCTGATTGCTAAGAGAAGGATCCATCTTCGCCCGGACTTTTATGTAATTGTCGGTAAAGCCATGAAGGTATCCATCGTCAGAAAGTCCTTCAAAAAGTACCGGCAACTCATAACCCTGATATTTTTCATAAAATGCTCTCTGCTTTTTTTCAGACAGTATTCTCAGCATTTTATTCCTTTGTTTGCGAACTTGTATAGGAACAACCGGATTGATCAGGAGAGCATCCGTATTATCCCGTTCAGAATATGTGAATACATGAAGATAGGAGATGTCCAGTTCATTCAGGAAATTGTATGTATCCAGAAAATCAACATCAGTTTCTCCCGGAAATCCCACGATGACATCAACTCCGATACAGGCATCCGGCATCAGTTCACGAATTCTGGAAACCCTTTCCGCGTACAATTCTCTTTTATATCTTCTGCGCATAGACGCGAGAATTTTATTTGATCCGGATTGAAGCGGGATGTGAAAATGAGGTACAAATTTTTGTGAAGTCGAGACAAATTGAATGATATCGTCCTTCAATAAATTTGGTTCTATGGATGAAATCCGGAATCGTTCAATACCTTCTATCTGATCCAATGTTTTGATCAGATCAAGAAAATTTTCCGTGGTTTTGACAAGGCCAGTATGATCAGTACCAAAATCACCGATGTTAACACCTGTCAAAACGATTTCTTTTACTCCGCGTTCAGCAATTTCTATAGCATTGGAAACAATATTTTGAACTGAATCACTACGACTAGCTCCTCTGGCCAGCGGGATAGTGCAGTAAGAACAAGTATAATCACAGCCATCCTGAACCTTTAAAAATGCCCTCGTCCGGTCACCAATACTGTAGGAGCTCACAAAAAAACTGGCATCGGTAATTTCACAGGAATGAACTTCCGCCTGATCCTTTTTGCTGAAATTATAGAGGTAATCCTGGATTTTGAATTTTTCTGTTGCACCCAACACCAGGTCAACTCCCGGAATCACCGAGATCTCCTCAGGCTTCAACTGAGCATAACAACCAATTACTGTCACAAATGATCCCGGATTCAATTGTAAGGCCTTTCTGACAATGCTTCTGCATTCCTTATCTGCATTCTCTGTCACAGAACAGGTATTGATAACTACTACATCGGCTCCATCTTCAAAATTGACTTTAGCATATCCGGCATCCCGGAGTTGCCGCCCAATAGTTGAAGTTTCTGCAAAATTCAATTTGCAGCCAAGAGTATAAAAAGATACGGTTGAAGGGCGGTTCATTAGGGGGCCAAAGGTAGCAAAATGCACCTTCATCCGGCAATTCTGAATTCCAATTTTGAAATGAGATTCTTAGAAATTTACGAAAATTCTTATCAAAAGAACAGAGCGCCTTTAATCCGATTCATCCTAATATTGTCTACAATATGGAATGGAAAATCCAAATTCGACCAGGAATTAAATTTTAAGTAAAGCTTACTAAAATGCTCTTTTTGAAAAATATATGCTTGAAATGGGGAGTGTTACTTTATGCGATAATAAGAAACCGGGCATTTATTCAGTTAAAAAATAAAGATCATGCTCAAAATTCGGATGACGTATGTGTATTTGAAAAATCCAATTTACTAGGGTAGTTCAACCCAACAACTGATAGGGTAGTGATCGGATAATTCCTCATGCATTGTCTTGTAGCCATAGGAATTGATCCGCTTGTCATGAAAGATATAATCAATTCTGAAAGACGGGAACGGACCAGAGTAGGTCTTCCCAAATCCACTGCCGCTTTCACGAAATGCATCTTTGAGATCATCGGCCAGGATGTGGTAGGTATAGGATGGTGGTGAATCATTAAAATCGCCGCACAAAATGATTGGGTAAGGGCTGGCATCCATTGTATCGTGAAGAACCTGCACTTGCATAGATCGTTTCACAAAAGCCCTCTTTAAGCGCCTGAGGATATTTAAACCACCCTTGACCTCATCCTGTTGGACTTCATCGTTACCCAGGTTTTGAATAAACTTGTAGTCCTCCCATCTGAAACGGACGCTTTCCAGATGAGTATTGAACACCCGGATGGTATCTTCTCCGGCTTTGATATCGGTGTAAATAAAAATATTCCCGCCTCTCTTTTGAAAATGGACAGCTTGCTTGTTTAGAATAGGATATTTGCTAAAAGTTGCAATACCCCAATGATCTCCTTCGTGTAAGGTGAGTGTATATTCAATATGGCTATACATCGAAAGCAACTTCCGGAGTGTATCATCATTCCTGTAAAATGGTGCTCCTCGTTCCGAAGAGAAAAATTCCTGGAAACAAAGTACATCTGGTTTTTCCCTTTCGAGAAACGCCAGAATGCGATCCCTTGTGTCAGTACTGTGAAACCAATTATACAGGTCAAAAAGACGGACGTTAAAACTCATAACTTTTAACCTTCCTCTTTCTCTTTGTGTGGCATCATCAAGTTGATGCGTGAATGAAATCTGGAACATTCCAAATATTTTCCCAATTCCCAATAGGGAAAGGATAAGAGAATATCTGTAACGTTTACTTTTCCTCAATAACCAAAAAACAACAAACAGCAGATTAATGACCAGCAATGTTCCATATGCCAATCCGAATAATGCAAGCCACCAGACTTTCACCGGACTGACATATGAAGCCAGATAAGATAAACCCAGACCTATTAGCGCGAGAATATTTAAAATCCAAAAAAGTCTGTTTATAAAATTCTGCTTCATGAATTGCCGAAAGGTCTACACTCTCTACTATAGAATATTAATAAACTCAGAGTACAATGAAATTACTTGTCTTTACTGGCATTAAATAAAAAATCTTTCTCTTCTGTAGTTAAACTTCCATAGCCTGATTTACTGATCTTATCCAAAATCTGATCAAGCCTTGCTTGCTTATTTTTCTTTGAAGCCGCGAATTCTTCATCATTTCTCCTCCTTGAATGACTGACTTTCATTCTGGATTTTTTACCCGGGGTTAAAAAGTCTGTCAGTTTTGTGAGCCATGCGGAAAGATCAGTCCCACTTTTGAGCTGACGGATATATACAAATCCAAACAGTGCACCACCTAAGTGAGCGATATGACCACCGGCATTGCTCCCGCTCACATTAATAAGATCAAGCAGAATGGTCACCATGGCAATCCATTTCAATTTTACAGGGCCAAAGAAGAGCAGATGTATCGAGTAGTCCGGAAGCAAAGTCGCTGTTGCTACAGTAATTGCCAAAACACTGGCGGAAGCTCCAAGAGCGTAGGCTGCATGAACAGAACCCGCGAAGAGCGGAAAAACATTGTAGGCAAGGACATACAAGAGTGCACCGCTAATTCCACCGAGGATATATGTATTGAACAATTTTTTATTCCCTAAATACTCCTGAAATATTTTACCCATCCAGAATAACCACAGCATGTTGAAAAGGATATGCATAAAATCCCAGTGGTAAAACATGTAAGTGATAAGTGTCCATGGCTTCAATAACAATTTCATCGGAGCAGCAGGAACTGCAAGCCAGTTGCTCACCGATTCAAAATTAAGCAGCGGCACCATGTACAGTGAAGTCAGACTGTTCACCAGTCT
>CAYMMN010000188.1:0-2671 GCA_964391495.1 uncultured Flavobacteriales bacterium
CCATTTTAATTTACCTGTGTGAAAAGAAAAATCCTGTCGATGCCATTTGATTCGACAGGATTTTTTTATCGTGCCAATACAAAATGAAAAAACTATCTCTGTTTGTTGCAGGTTTCAGTCTACTCTTGCTGAATTCCTGCAGGCACGATCCGGAAATTCCTGCAACGCCTGCTACATCCTTTGAGACTGATGTGCAACCAATTCTAGCCGGCAGTTGTAATTTCTCTGATTGTCATGGTGGAAATGAAAAGAGTCTTGTTACTTATGACGATGTGATGCATAATGGTGACATACAGGCATTCAGCGCCCACTCTAGTAAACTCTATGAATTAATCACGAAAAAATCAGGTGAAGATAAAATGCCGCCCGGTTCTGCTTCACAACTCACAGACAGACAAATTCTAACCATCTATCTTTGGATTGAACAAGGTGCACTAAACAATTGAAAGCCCCATTCTCCATATAAAAAATGAAAAAACTATTCTTCCTTGCCGTTCTTGCTACTGGATTTCTCCAGGCATGTTACTACGACAACTTTGATGAGATTCATCCGGTTCCAAAAACCACCGAATGTACAATCGCGGATACTGTTTCTTTCGCCAACGACATTCTCCCGATTTTTACAGGAGGTAGCTGTGGTACAAATGACGCCGGCTGTCACCAGGATGCAAGTTCAAGCGGACTTGGCCTTGCTAATTACGCGGATGTAATGGCAACTGTTGATGATGCGACGGAAGCTGATTTTCTTGCGCGTATCAAACACGAATCCACTGTCTCTCAAAGTAAATGGATGCCTAAACCTTCAGGCAAACTGACTGATTGTGAAATTGCAAAAATCGAAAAATGGTTCACACAAGGCCGCTTAAATAACTAGAATCCCCCATTATGAAATTAAGATCTCTTCTTCTCTTCCTGTTATTTATCAATTCAGCATCGCTGCTCAATGCACAGGATCTGTTGAGTACTTTGGGAAATGAAAATGAAAAATCTCATGACCTGACGATTGCGACTTTCAAAACAACTCGTCTGGTAAATTTTCATACTCTCGAAACTGTCGGACCAAAAACCCTCGACTTCCGCATTTCACACAGATTTGGAGCCATCAACAGCAAAGGTTATAACGCCTGGGGAATAGATGGCCCGGTGAATATTCGCCTGAGTCTTGAATACAGTCCTGATGGACGATTCATGTTCGGTATCGGTCGCAGTTCATACCAGAAAATGGTTGACGGATTTCTAAAATGGAAATTACTTCGTCAGCGTGATGACAACAGCATGCCATTAACAGTGACCCTTTTTGCAGGTATGTACCGCAATGCCCTGAAAAACCAGGTGATAAATGGTTATGATTTATTTGAACACGAAAGCAGCAGATTATCTTACAACTTCCAGATTTTAATGGGAAGAAAATTCTCTCCCAGTTTTTCATTCCAAATCGCTCCATGGTTCGTGCACTACAATATGGTAACAGCCATTTCGGATAAAAACGACATGTATGGTATCTCCGGAATGTTCCGTTTGAAATTCAGCGCACGATCTGCGATTACGGCTGAATATGCCTACCGCATGAATAAATATTCAAACACAAAAAATTATGATAGCATGGGTATCGGCTATGAAATTGAAACCGGCGGACACGTATTCCAGGTGCACCTGACCAATTCATTTGGACTGGTGGAAAATCAGTTCCTTCCTTTTACCGATTCACAATGGAACGATGCCGGGATTCGCTTAGGATTTAATGTCTCCCGTGTGTTCACTTTATAAAGAAATGCTGGCCACAGCGAAGGGCGAACGCAGGTAAAACTGCTAAGGGGGCGTTCAACGTAGTGGTCCAGCTGCTTTAAAAACCCCGTCTGATTTTTCAGGCGGGGTTTCTTTTTTATTGAAAGTTAAAATCAGAAAAAGGAGTTAAGACCTGATTTCATTGTGCGCGACTAGCGCCAAGAATACGCAGACTTTGTTTGTGCTGAACAAATGCTGTCCAGGTGAATTCAGCATCCGCTTTGAATTCCTTTAAAGGAATGGCAGCTTGTCCTCGCGGCACAGGATTATTTACAGAAAAAATTAGTCGCACAACATTATCATGAACCAATAATTTACCGGAATGCTGTCCACCGGTAACTTTACTGCTTACTTTATTTTCTGTGAGCACAAAACGAAGGACATAATTTTTATCCTGTTTGGAACAGGTGTAAGAAATAAATGCCGTGTCCCGACGAAGGGAGTCTACATGGAATGTCAGATTCAATAATGGCGTCTGATTACGCGCTTTTTCAATAGCCGCTTTCGCGAGAGAAAGATTATTGGCACTCAATTCGGTCTGACCATTGATAACTAACTGAGGTGTATAAATCTCTTTTCCGGGTAATACTCTTGAATAATTTTCCTGACGAAATGTAAACTGATTTTTACTAAACGGGTCCTTCCATCCTCCTTTGTTCCAATAATCGACATGATACTCCAGACAATAAATTGGTTTACCTGACTGTTTTGCTTCGGCGGAGAGCTGACTCAATATTTTATCGCCGGCAGGACAACTTTCACAACCTTCTGATGTAAAAAGCTCCACAACTGCAAATCCATTGTCCTGAGCAACTGCAATTGTATTGCTGATTAAAAGTATGAGGAAAAGAAGATACCGAGTTCGGAACAGCATGGAAGCAGAGTT
>CAYMMN010000188.1:2771-6574 GCA_964391495.1 uncultured Flavobacteriales bacterium
TTAAAAGTATGAGGAAAAGAAGATACCGAGTTCGGAACAGCATGGAAGCAGAGTTTATCATTTATATCCGGGGGAAAACAATTTCGTTACACGAAGATCGCAAAGGTTACACAAAGTACACGAAGATGGAGTAACTCACAGAGTCCTTGTGTCCTTTGTGAGCGTCATTGAGCACTTTGTGCAAAAATATTGTTTCACCCAAGAGTTGATTTGTCAAAATCCGATTTAGTGAAGTCGGGTTTTCAGAGAAACATCTCCTTGTTCATCTTGAGCCATTCCAATGCAGTACCGGAGAGTAGCCTTTCCTTCACGGCATCATCATAAGGCATGGAAGCAATGAGTTTCCCTGGGTCCAGTTCTCCTAAAGGAAATGGATAATCTGTTCCAAGCGCGATTCGATCAGCGCCCATCAGGTTCACGAGATAATCCAGCATCATCGGATCATGAACGAGTGAATCCAGATAAAATTGTTTGAGGTATTTTCTTGGGTTCTCTTTGTTGTCGACAGCCACAAGATCCGGACGAACATTAAAACCATGTTCAATTCTTCCTATTGTTGCAGGAAAAGAACCTCCGCCATGTGCAAAAGCGACACGTAAATGTGGAAGTTTTTCAAAAACACCACCAAAGATCATGGAACAAATTGCCAGTGAAGTTTCTGCCGGCATACCCACAAGCCATGGCAGCCAGTACTTCGGCATTTTTTCTTTGCCCATCATTTCCCAGGGATGAACAAAAATCGCTGCGCCCAATTCCTGAGCTGCTTCAAAAACAGGAAAGAGTTCCGGAGCATTCAGGTTCCATTCATTTACATGTGAACCGATCTGAACCCCACGCAAACCAATTTTCATACAACGCTCCAGCTCTTTGATAGCAAGCGCTGGCGATTGCAAAGGAATCGTACCCAGACCAATGAAGCGTTTTGGATAACGTTGTATAATTTCAGCAAGATGATCATTAAGGAACATCGACAAATCCAAAGCATCTTCCGCTTTTGCCCAATAACTGAACATCACCGGAATTGTCGAGAGTACCTGTACATCGATGTGATGATGATCACATTCTTTCATTCGCACTCCTGCATCCCAGCAATTGTCCTGAATCTCGCGGAAAAATTTTCCGTCGATCATCATTTTCGCGCAGCAGGGTTTGTGATGGTCCAGGGAAATAAATCCGCCATACCCGTATTTGCCTTTCAGATCCGGAAGATGCTCCGGAATAATATGAGTATGAATATCAATTTTTAGCATTGTTTCTTTTTTGCTTCTCCAGTTTTTCCCTCTGCACCTTTTTACCTAAGGCAACATATTTCTCCGCGTTTGCTTCATCACCCATATAACGATAAGTCATTCCTACAAGATTGTAAGGATCAGGGTAACCCGGATCAATTTCGATAGCTTTCAGAAAATAAGTAACTGCTGTTTCAAAAAGTCGTCTTGCTTCTTCAAGATGCTGTGCCTGGTTAGCCGGATCTTTTTGTGCCTGCTCGCGCTGGCCTTCCGCATAAACACCATATACACTTGCAATGTTGTTGATCGCGTGAGCATAAAAAGGATTGTATTGCGCAGCGAGTTTAAAGTGTTCCATTGCTTCGGGATATTTTCGCTGATTGAAAAGCAAATTCCCATAGTTATTATGCGTTACCGGATGAGTCGGATTGTGTTCCAGAGCTTTCAGATAATCCGCTTCTGCTTTGCTATATTCCTTCTCCGTATAACGAATATATCCCCTGCGTTGGTAGGCGTCAGCATAACCGGGATAAATTTCCACCGCGCGACTGAGTAATTGAACCGCCTCATCCATTACTTTTTTCTTTTGCAAACTATCCAGACCCAGCAATTCTTCTTCAGCAGTAATATGGTTCGCTCTGTAAAACAACATGTGCGTACTGTTCGGAACCGTTTGTAAGTCGGTATCAAAAAGTGTTGTATCACTTTTCCAGTCTTTGTTTCTTGCCATGGTTTTAATGCTGAACAAAAGGCAGATAAATGCAGCAACATAAACCGGTCTGCCGGCTGAATTCATAAAAGAAGAAAAAGAACTCGTTTTAATTTGCTCTGCGCTCAGGTTAAAACCACGTTGCAATAATACCGCAACTACAAAACAAAATCCAAGCGAGGGCAGAAACAACAATCGTTCTCCGTAATTTGTACCAATCAGAATCAATACATTGCTGACTATAGAGATAGTCACCAGAAAATAAAGTATTCCGAATGAAACAGGGTCTTTTTTTCTGAAACGAATAATTGCATAAACACCCATCCCGACAAGCAATGCCAATGAAGTAATTACTTTCCAGTCAAACAAGGACAATTCCGGAAAGGTATTGAATGAACCATCCGAACAAAGAGTAATCGGCAATACGAGTAACTTCAGGTAATAGCCGAGAATAGAAATCGCGTTGGCACGCTGAACAAGCACATTCTTAATTGCGACCAATGAATTGTCCACAACCGGAATTGGCAAGTCTACATTTCCAAGAATTTTTCTGCGTATTATTAAAAACACGGCTGTCGATAAGAAAAGCAATGCGGAACTTTTAATGTAGGTTGATGATTTCGCATCAGTGAAAAAATACAAGGCAAGAGGAATTACGGCCAGCCAGGTAATTGCAGATTCTTTTGACAACAAAGCCAGGAAAAAAGTTATCGCAGAACCGATCAGGTACTTCACCTTATTTGTCATCGAATAACGTACCGTCCAGAGTAAGGTGGCAAGCAATAATAACAGAGACATGATTTCATCCCGACTCTTGATATTCGCGACCACTTCCGTATGCAGCGGATGTGTCGCAAACAACAAAGCAGTGATGAATGGAACAAGGAGATTCCCCTTGAGCAAGACGGTCAATACGTGGAAGAGCAAAAGACAAGTCAGCGCGAACCAGATCACATTCATCCAATGACCAAGGGCAGGATTACCCGGACTAAACTGCCATTCCACAGCGAACATTGCTTTCGACAAAGGACGATATAGCTGGTAGTCGTTGATATTCATCCCGGCACGGTAACTCGATTGAAAAATCTCCGGGATACCACTGATTCCTTTTTTCACCATTGTATTCTCCGGCATCAGCCCCCAGTCATCGAGTACATACCAGTTACTGAAAGTATTTGAATAAATAGCGAATGCAAGAATGGCTACAAAAAGTCCTAATATTCTTTTCACACTGGATTTTTCTTCTTTCGCCGGCTGACGTTTCGCGGCGGGAGTGACACCACCTTGTTGTTGTAAGGCAATCTTTTCCTTCCGGGTTAATTTTTTCTGCATACGTCTATTCTGTGTTCTCCTTTATTGACTCAGGAAGAATAAAGGTTGAACGATTAATTTTCTTTTGGATAAAAAATGAATGATGAAATTTCTCTAAAGAAATCACGCAAGCTTTGCCGGTGGTTCCATCACCGCTCCGCATTTTTTACAGGTCCGGAGACTTTCATTTTCGTAGAACTTGTTCATAACGACTGGCAATTGCGCGACGATATCTGTGAGGTCGAGGTATTCTTCGTAAATTTTATTGTTACATTTTTCGCAGTACCATTGAAACCCATCTTTCATGCCGTCACGACGCTGAACTTCCATGACCAGTCCAATAGTATTTGGACCACGTTGCGGACTGTGTGGAGTCTTAGCCGGAAGCAGGAAAATTTCTCCTTCCTTAATCGGGATCTCAACAGGTTTTCCGTCTTCAATAATTTTTACGGAAATATCTCCTTCTAACTGGTAAAAAAACTCTTCGGTTTCATTGTAATGATAATCTTTCCGGGAGTTTGGTCCGCCAACGACCATCACAATAAAATCCTGAT
>CAYMMN010000189.1:0-6536 GCA_964391495.1 uncultured Flavobacteriales bacterium
TAAATGTCAAAAAAAATTTCATCCTGAACCTTGTACCTGGTACCTAATACGTGGTACCAGGTATTAGGTACCAGGTACAAAGTATCAAAGTATACACTAATAAATCCCCCTTACAATGAACGCTCCCATCAAACGTCACCCGGCATTGATTCCGCTTTCGCACGATCATCAGACAGGATTATTGCTGGCTATGATTTTGAAAAAAGAAACTCCACAGTATCGCGGCATGCCCGGAACGACGGAAGGGAAATTGCAATTGTTGCAGCAGCGTTTCGAAGAAGAACTGAAACCACATTTTGACAAAGAAGAGAACATCCTTTTCCCTTTCATCACGGGTCGTCTCGAAGAAATTGATTTGTTGATCGATGAGCTCATTGGTGAACACAATACACTTCGTTTTCTGATCCAGGAAGCCAAACCCGGTCCCACACTTTACGATGACATCGACAAAATCGGTAACCTCCTCGACGATCACATCCGCAAAGAAGAACGCCGGCTCTTTCAACTCGTCCAGGCAAATTTTTCCGAAGAAGAACTTTTAGAAATCGGAACGAGTTTGGAAAAAGAAAGTAAGTGATTACATAATTCTCCGAAGGAGAATAGCAAACAAGTCCGGATTCCGCAGAGCATGCATGAAACACATTCTTTGCGCCCTTTGCGGTCAAACCTTTGCGCCTTTGCGCGAAAAAAATCACCTCACCACAACCTTTTCCTGAAATACACCCTCTGGCGTCTTTAACTCAATCAAATAAATCCCTGAGTTAAGTGTTCCGGTGTTCACGAGAAAACTTCTTTCGCCCTGAACATTTCCATTAAAGATCGAAATTACATCCTGAGATAAAATGTTTTTCAGCGTGATGGCGCAATTCGTCATCCGGTCTGTTTTTATTGGTACTACAAAAACTCCCTGTGAAGGATTAGGATAAGCTGCACCGAGATAAACAGTATTGCCTCTCTGAACCGTTGAAATTCCTGTGTTCAACAAGACATTAAATTTCCAATAGCCCGCCGGTGCAGGCAATGGACGTACCTGGTATTTGCCGGAAACTGCATTTGCTTCGATATAATAATAAACCGTACTTCCCGCCACCTGCGCTGGAATGGAGCCGCTCCAGATATTGTCGGTGGCGCTGGTTAAAGTCATCGCGGTGCTTTGATAAGGCTGAAGTGTATCTGTTCGGTAATAAATATTCGCGTTCGCGATTCCGGAACGATGTTGTATCCTTGCGTTTACTGTGTATGAAGATGTAGTTGAGTAAGTATCTCTGAGCGGTTGATGAACGATGAGCAAAGGATCCGCCGCGGCAACTTCTTTTGTAATGCAATGGATCGCGCCAAGACTTGGAATGATGGCGTTGCAATCGATTCCCACCACGCGATAACCCGGCATGGCTTCTCTCCAGATTCTGAGAGCAGTAGTATCGTATTGCTCATCATAAATCGGAAGTATGACAGTTTTATTTACAAAGACCGCATTGGCGTAAGTCCTGTAATCACCGGCCTGGTTAGGATACAATCCATTCGCGTCAGGAGGCATAGGAATACGGATGACTTTATATGGTGTGCCAAAGGGAGAATTGTAAGTGTTCAAAACAGTTTGCAGATTGGATTCAATCATTGGTCCGTCAGCGATGCCTGTAGGATATTCGCCGACGAGCAATGTTTCCTCATCGAGCAACTTCATGTGCATATCGATGTGATGAATATCGTCATAGGGCAGCGTATTCATTTTTATATACCTGTTGATGCCCATGAATTGTTTCATGATCGTATCAATCTCCGGAATCGTATGTCCGGGATTTTCATCGACAATCAGGTTGGAAGAAAATCCTGTTCCCAAGCCATCTGTCATGAAATTTCCACCGGTATGAATCAGATCTGTCGGCGCGACAGTGGTCTGATACATCGGAAGTCCTGTATAGCGTTCAATAGCGGAAGGAACGGTGTCGTCTTTTGGTCTTGGGCGATTGTAAATCCAGTCGATCAGCGCCAGCGAGTCCACATCATTTGAATAAATATTCCATGGACCATAATCCCTGCACCAGATGGTATTGAAAGGAGCAAGGACATAATGCACATGTGTCAGCGGAATGCCGTTTAGTGTCAGATTATTTTTCACCGTCGCTGAATCGGTACAAACGATATACACTTCCGTTTCATCCACAGCGTAGCGTACAATTTCTTTCAGGATCACAGGATACGAAACCCACGCGATGATTAGCGCGTCAATTTCTTCCCATTCGGCGGAAGCGCGTACCGGTCCGGTGGGAGCAGTGGTGATGCCATCCGTTCTGTATTGAGAAATCTGACGGAGGTAGTCCGGCATTTGTATTTTTTCAGAATCGCTGATTTTGTGAGCTGGCGATTGAGGAAATACAAAGGCGGGAAGAATTCCCAACAAGAGTAAGGCGAATATTTTTTTCATTTTCTGATGTAATCGCTTAAGGTTTTATTTCAAAATCATCCGCGTCTTCAGCGAATGCGAATTGTTTGCGGAAGTCATTCAGTGGTTCGATGTCCAGACTGACGGTCTCTGTTTTTTCTTTCCCGGGTTCAAAATGGCTCATCACACTTCCTTTGAAATCGATGATCATGGAATCTCCGGAATGTTTGATTTCATTTCCGTCAGCTCCGACGCGGTTGAGCCCTACAACATAGCTTTGATTTTCGATCGCGCGGGCGGGGAGGAGGGTTTTCCAGGCTTGTACTCTGCGTTCCGGCCAGTTGGCGACGTAGAGGAGGAGGTCGTATTCAAAATCTTTTTTTCTGCGTGACCAAACAGGGAAGCGGAGATCGTAACAGATGAGCGGATAAATTTTCCAGCCTTTCCAGACCATTATCCACTGATGTTTTCCTTGTGTGTAGGTATTTTCTTCTCCGGCGAGACGGAACAGATGTCGTTTGTCGTAATGATTAAAAGAACCATCCGGTCGCATCCAGATAAGGCGGTTGTAATATTTCTTGTCTTCTTCAACGATAATACTCCCGACAATCACAGCCTGTTTCTGAAAAGCCATTTTGCGCATCCACTGTACAGTCACACCATCCATCGCTTCCGCGTTAGCAGCAGCATTCATGGTAAAACCCGTACTGAACATCTCGGGCAGCACGATCAGATTCGTTTCTTCTTCGATGTCTTTTATCTTTTGCGTGAACATTTCAATATTTTTCTCCGCTGATTCCCAGTGCAAATTTGACTGAATCAGCGACACACGCAGAATTGGAGAAAAGGTGTTTGGCATTTTTCAAAAATAAAAATTCCCGGTGTTTTTATTAAGCAAAATCAGGAATCGTGAGTGTTAAACTGGAACTTGTACACAAGGTACTAAAAAGAGCATGAATAGTATATCAGAGAATCAAACCATGTAGAAAGAACTTAATCAATTCTTGACAATTTAGATTCAGATTGAAATATTTTGATTTTTTTGGAGGTGATCATTCTCTCCAATTCCAAATAAGCTGTTTCGAAAATTGACTCAAATCGTGACCAATGGAAGTTTTCCCGGTTTTGAAAAAGTAGTTTTAAACCTTCCTCAACCTCTCCGCGGCCATTTCCAAAGTCTCATTGGTTTTGGCAAAACAAAAGCGGAGGAGTTTGTTATCAATGGGTTCGTGATAAAAAGAAGAAATCGGAATTGAAGCGACTTTGTATTGTTTGGTCAGACGAACCGCGAAATCAGTATCTTTTTCACGTGTGATATCGCTGTAGTCGAGCAATTGAAAATACGATCCGGTGGCAGGTTTGAATTTGAATTTTGAACCACTGAGCAATTTTAAAAAGTAATCACGTTTCTCCTGGTAGAATTTTGGCAGTTCCAGGTAATTTTTATTCTCCATAAAATCCGCCAGAGCATATTGTATCGGAGTGTTACTGCTGAATACCACAAACTGATGCACTCTTCGGAATTCTGTCATGAGTTTGTGCGGAGCCAGACAATAACCCATTTTCCATCCTGTAGTATGATAGGTCTTGCCGAAAGAAAACACCACAAAACTCCGTTCCGCCAGTTTCGGATAACGCATTACACTTTCGTGCTGAAGTCCGTCAAATAAAATATGTTCGTACACTTCATCACTCACGACAGTGATCTCGGAATGTGAAGTGATTTTTTCAAGTTCCTTCATGTCCTTTTGCGTCCACACGGTTCCAGCAGGATTGTGCGGAGTATTGATCAGGATCATTTTCGTACGTTGCGTGATTACTTTTTTTACGGCGTTCCAGTCAATCGTATAATCCGGAAATTTCAAAGCAACATACACCGGAACACCGCCTGCAAGTTCGATTGCGGGTACATAGCTGTCGTAAGCGGGTTCAAGTACAACCACTTCATCACCTTCGCGAATCATGGCTGTAATCGCGGTGTAAATGGCTTGTGTGCCACCGCTGGTGATGGTGATCTCTGTATCGGGATTGTATTTCGCCCCGTACAATGCTTCCGCTTTTTCAGCGATACGTTCACGCAGCGGTAAAATTCCCTGCATCGGAGCATATTGGTTGAAGCCTTTTTTCATGTACTGATTCACGAGTGAAATCAGTTCTTCCGAAGCTTCAAAATTTGGAAAACCCTGTGACAGGTTGATGGCTTTTTGCTCATTCGCAAGTGCCGACATCACCGTGAAAATTGTCGTTCCCGCTTTGGGTAATTTTGATTTGATGGGATTCGGATACGAAGGCATACAGGATAATCGCTTGAAAAAAATAATCCGTTACAAGGTGTAAGATAATAAAAAACCCGCCATGGTGGCGGGTTTTGGAGTATTAATTTTTTCTAAAATAAATGTACCCGAGTTTACATCCAGCCGGGATTGTTACTGATCAATCCGGATTTGTAAAGCCAGATAACCAGGATGACCATGGCCAGTAAAGCTATACCAAAAGCGATAGTCAGCTTTTTATACATGCTGGCTTCACCTTGTAATTTCATCCGTTTGATCAGATTAAAAATCACATTCTCAGAACGGTGGAAGGCACTTTCGCTTTTCACGATGTAATCGAAAGCTCCATATTTCATGGTGTTAACGGCAACTTCAATTTTATCCTGACCGCTAAACATTACAACTTCAACTTTCGGATGAGCGGCTTTGATTTCTTTCAAAATCTCAACACCATTCATGGCGTCTTTACCTGCTTTATCGAAATTGTAGTCAAGGAATACAATCTGAGGATCCAGCGAAAAGTGCTTCAGGCACTCTTCCCCGGAATTGAAAATATGTACTGAAAAGGTCGAATATTTGCTCAGGTAGTCCTGAAGCATCATCGCCTGGGTAGGGTCATCATCAACGATGAAAATGGTCTTTATATGCTGCATAGGCGGCGATTGGTTGCCCAAAAGTAGGAATATTTTTCTTTTAACAAATTAGTATGCAAATGTATGGATAACAGGCAGATGTGAAAAACCTCCGGAATAAAGACCCTCGGCTTTTGACGTTTTTTCACACTCCCGGGATTCCTCAGGCAATGTCTTGTTTTAATTCTTCCATGGCTTGCTGACAAATCGTGCGGAATTCATTCAGCATATCCGGCAATTTCTCTACATCCACATTGTTCCCTGCATTGTGCTCAATGCTCTTGATCAAATCTTCCCCGCGTTTGATTCCCATATAGGTAATCTGTGGTTTCAATGCATGAGCCGTTCCCCGCAGTCCGGAATAGTTCTGTTCGCTCAACTGCCCACTCATCGTTTCCAGCTGGGTTGGACATAATTGCAAAAACATCCCGACGTATTTCTTGATCTTGTCAGGATTCCCTCCCGTAAACGTGCGGAGGAAGGTGAGGTCACTTTGACGATCCATATCTTTTAGTTGTTAGTTGTTAGTTTTTTAGTGCTTAGTGGTTAGTGGTTAGTGGTTAGTGCTTGGTGGTTGGTGGTTGTTAGTGGTTGGTGCTTAGTGGTTAGTGCATGGTGGTATTTTGTATCCAGATTTATATAGAACAATAAACAAATTCAAAACCAACCTCGAACTTCACACTCACACCCACACTCACACCCACACCCACACCCACACTCACACTCACACTCGGAACCCATCACCCATTCTTCAGCCTCCACAACTTCCCCAATAAATCCTGAGGGTCGAAAGGCTTCGCAATGTATTCATCCATTCCACTGGAAAAACAATTATCCACTTCATCTTTGGTAACATTCGCGGTCATGGCCATAATTTTGGTCATGTGTTTCGGAGAAGGGAGATCCTGACGAATTCTTCGTGTGGCTTCAAAGCCATCCATTTCAGGCATCTGAACATCCATCAATACCACATCGAAATCAGCAGACTGGAGTTTTTCAAGAGCAATCTTGCCGTTTTCGGCAACTTCTATCACTGGTTCCGGAATGAGGTCGTTCAGTGTATCCACCGCGACAATCTGGTTGAAAGGATTGTCTTCAACCAACAGGATGCGAATGCCACGAAGCTCCTCAGGGTTGACCTGGAACACATCCTGTTTTCCGGCAGCCATTTCTTCCGGTGAGGCAATGTGATAAGGTATTTTGAAGCTGAAGGTGGTTCCTTTTCCAAGTTCACTGCTTACATAGATG
>CAYMMN010000190.1:0-6508 GCA_964391495.1 uncultured Flavobacteriales bacterium
GTAGGAGAGGAGTGGGGATTTGTCGGGTCGTCAGTAGTGATCCTGCTCTTCATGGCGCTTCTGGCACGGATCATTTATGTGGCGGAACGACAGCGATCACAGTATTCGCGGATCTATGGTTATGGCGTAGCTTCGATATTATTTTTCCACCTCATGATCAATATCGGAATGACCATCGGCCTCGCGCCGGTGATCGGAATTCCATTGCCATTCTTCAGCTACGGAGGTTCTTCCCTGTGGTCCTTCACCATTCTGCTTTTCATCTTCATTAAGCTGGATGCTTACAGGTTGCAGATTCTGCGTTGAGTTTTCCTACTAAGAGTTTCGCGCAAAGGCGCAAAGGACGCAAAGATTATGTTCCTTTGCGCCCTTTGCGTCTTTGCGCGAAACATTTCAACCCGATTTCAAATAGTATTATTCCCTTTATTCGACCTCTGAAATTTAATCGTAAGAAAAGCGATAATTAAAAAAGGAAGTGTCGACAAAATGATTTTTACATTCAGGCTGAGGCAACCGACGAAGAGCATGAACGCCAGGAGAATTCCAATGCATCCGAGGCCTATGAATGTCATGATTCTATTGGGCTGCTTTTGAAGAAGAGTTGCCAACAGAAGTATTTGTCCAGCAAAAGGCATTAAGATAAATGGATGCAATACTGAATCAGGGCTGGAAAAGAATTTCTTAAAGATTTCCGCTTCCGCCTGAAACAGGAAAAGATGATTCTCTTTTCCCCATTCCAGATAGCCAAACAAAGAAGAAACTACAAGAAGCAGATTGTAAATTTTGCCTTTCATCAGATCAGGTCCGAAGAATGATATCTCCCGACCTGATGCAAATGTTCTGAAAAAAAATCTAATTCAGCAATACTCAACAACCTTCATTTCCGGTGTAGAGGATAAATTCAAAATCCTGTTTGATCTTTACACCCTGGAGATTTTGCGCCGGTTTCCATTTCGGCATTCTGTTGATACGATTCATGATCAATGTATCGGTTTCAGGATCACCGGAAGTCCTGATGACACGTGTGTTGCCGATGCTTCCATCAGGGTTCACAGTAAAACGTACTTTGCTTTGACGGATGTTCTCAGGGTTGGCAGCTGCAATGGGATTAATGACATTCTCCCGAAAATATTTTTTCATAGATCCAAATCCGCCAATAAATTCCGCTTCCGTTTCCGGAACAACCGTCATCGAATAATTCATCGAACGGATTTCTGTTTTCTCAGTAACGGCATTCATGGATTTGTAATCTACATTGATAAAAATTTCATCTTCAATTCCGAGTCCGCGGATCATGTTTGTTTGTTCAGCGGTGAGACGATCATTCGCTGAAGTAGCCTTTTGAAATTTCCCCTGATGATTGCTTTTGATTTCCGCGGAGACGTATTCTTTCAGCCAGTTTTTTGGATAACCTGAGCTCAAATCTCCCAGTGATTTCGCGGCAAGGAGCCGACTTTGTTTTACCGGGTGTAAATACGTTCCTTTTAATTCGAAATAAAATTGTGGAACAGCATTCGGTGCCGGTTTATTGTAAACGGAATCCTGAACGTAGGAAACCAATTGTTGAGAATCGACATTTTGACCCAAGGCTGTAACGATAACAAAAAGAACCAGCACAGCAGTTGCATTGTATTTCATAGGTTTAAATTTAATGAATGTTATGAGTTTTTGTAACAGCGAGAAAGAATAAATCTTCACCAGCAGTTTAATTTAGAATTCAAATGTAGCCCGTCCTCATCGCGAATCTTGTTATTCGGGAGTTATTCTGTTGTTAATGAGTTGTTAATGGATGGTTTTCCCTCTTGAAATTGGCTATTTTTGAAACATCTAATGAAGCTCAACCGCACTACTGTTTTTATCTCCATTTCTTCTGTCGCGCTTTTGATCGTTCTCATTATCCAGGTAAACTGGATGATTCATACCGCGAGAATCAAGGAGGAGATTTTTAATGAAAAGGCCAACATGGTTCTTTCCCGCACCGCGGAGGCACTTGCCGCGGATACGAACGCTTGCAGAAATATGGAAGTATGTGTAGGCAGAAATGAAATTCACAAAACGGATTCTTTGCTCACCAATTACATGGACTTCTATAATTTTCACATCGATTATTATTTCGAAGTGAAGAAGCCGGGAGAAACAGCAACGCAGAGCAATAGCGGTTTGAAGAATAATGTTTACAAAAAACGTCTTGAAGAAGAAGCCACAAGGAACGGACTTGAGTTAAATCTTTTTTTACCTGAGAAAAGACAATTCATCGTTCAGGAAATGGGACCGATGTTTATCACATCTGTCATCCTGATTCTTGTGGTGTTGATCATGTTCTGGCGAACAATCCTGTTGCTGATGAGGGAGAAGAGATTGTCGGAACATACCAATGATTTCCTGAACAACATGACGCATGAATTCAAAACTCCGCTGACCAATATCGCTCTTGCAGGGAAAATGATCACGAAGGATGCATCGAACAGGCAGGAGGAAAAGATCAAACATTATTCTGAAATCATTCTCGCGGAAAACGAGAAGCTGAGATTGCAGGTGGAGCAGGTGTTGAGCATGACAGCATTGGAGCGCGGCGAAATTCCATTGCGCAAAACTGAACTGGATGTTCACGAACTGATTCGCGAGGCGATAAAATACATCAGCATCCAGATTGAAAACAAACAAGGAGAATTAAAGCTGAATCTGGATGCGGAGAACCCGGTTATATTCGGAGATAAAACGCATTTGGTAAATGCATTGTATAATCTGGTCGACAATGCCATCAAATATTCACCGGAAAAGCCGGAACTTTCCATCAGCACATATAATCAAGAGCAACAATTTATCCTTGTGGTTTCCGACAAAGGAATCGGTATAGAAAAAGAATACCAGAAGAAAGTCTTCGAGAAATTTTTCCGTGTACCAACTGGTGATGTGCACGACGTGAAAGGATTTGGTTTGGGTTTGTCCTATATCAAAAAGATTGTAGAATTGCATCAGGGTAAGATTGATCTTGAAAGTACACCCGGAAAGGGAACCACATTTACTATTACATTGCCGAATGCTTAAGGAGAAAATCAGAATATTATTGGCAGAAGACGATCTGAATTTGGGCGTCTTGCTGGTGGATTATCTGGAAGCCGAAGGCTATGATGTAAAGTTGTGTAAGGATGGAGAACTTGCATTAAAAGCATTCGAAGGCGGACAGTTTGATTTGTGTCTGCTCGATGTGATGATGCCAAAGATGGATGGATTTACTCTCGCGAAGGCGATCCGTTCAATCAATAAAACAGTGCCGCTGATTTTCATCACCGCGAAATCTCTGAAGGAAGATAAATTAAGAGGCTATGATCTCGGAGCGGATGATTACATCACCAAACCTTTTGACGAAGAAGAGTTGCTTTGGAAAATCAAAGCTGTTGTGCGCCGTATGCCCGGAACAACTTCTCTTGCACCAACTGAAATAGTTCAGATTGGTAAATACACTTTTGACTATACCAATCAGTTGATTTCACTCAATGGCATCAACAGAAGAATAACAGAAAAAGAATGTGAGATTCTGAATTATCTGTACGCGCAAAGAAACCGGAAGGTTAGGAGGGAAGAGCTTTTAAAGGCCATCTGGGGCGAGAACGATTATTTCTTTGGAAGAAGTATGGATGTCTTCATTTCCAAAATTCGCAAATACCTGAAAGATGATCCCAACCTGAGCATTGAAAATGTCTTCGGCGTCGGCTTTATATTTAATGTACCCGAGAATTAAGTTTAATATCTAAGATCTAATTCTAAAATCAATTTTTTGCCTTTTGCCTTTTGCCTTTTGCCTTTTGCCTTTTGCCTTTTCACTCTTCACCCTTCACCCTTCACCCTTCACTGCCATGTTTTTTCCAATTAACTTAAGGACTTTAACAAGTTGGATTTTCTAAAATCCCTGAAATCAGCTTAAAAATAGATCACCTCTGTAAGTTCTTCATCTTCAACATGAAGGCTGACAATTTTAAGACAATTGGGCAGGGCCTTCCTGTTATCTTTCGTTAACAAAAAACCAAGGACCATGAAAAACAAACTACTCTTAAGCCTTTCCATTGCAGCATTCGTATTTGCTGTTTCTTCCTGTTCACGTGAGAAAGATGATTCTCCGGGTTTATCTGACAATGCATTGATCAGTCTGGCGAACTCGAACGACCTTGTTAATGTTGACGTGCACAGTACAGATTCACGTTTGTCACAAGCCCCGGCTTTCAGAATACGGATGAATCACATTGCGGCTGATGCCTGCAACGGATCATTCCATTCTCTTCCCGCTGTCTTCCCGGCAAGTTCTGTGTTGGTAAAAGAGTATTTGGATGCCTCAGGTGCAGTGACTGCTCGTGATGTAATGTATAAAGCTCCGGCAGATTCAAGAAATGATGGTGGATGGCTCTGGGCTTCTTATGATGCTGATGGACAAAATGTATACAGCGCCTCCCGTCGTGGTAGTTCCTGCAACAGCTGCCATTCCGGTGGAACAGATAAAGTGATTGGGTTTTAAGTTTGATTGATTAATTGTTAGGGTAATCGTAAAAAAAAAGTCCCGGCGGTGAGCCGGGACTTTTTTTTGAATCTTGATTGCGTTAATTGCTCAGTTCCACTAAGCACTAACCACTAAGCACTAACCACTAATCTTAATAAAATCTTCCACGATTATCTTCGATGTTCGCTTTTTCCTTCAGTGCATTTTGCAACTCATAATCACTGCGGGATTTACGTTGTTCGAGGACTTGTTTGATGTTGGCAGAGTAATCGGTAGTAGGAGCCGGTTCAGTAAATGATTTAATGAACACTGCTGTTACTCCATTATCACCTTTGATAGGTTTGGAAAACTGGCTTGCCTTCATTCCAAAAATAGTACCTACAATATTCAGCTCATTTCCGATTCCCGGGATGTATGGGTTCTGGAAGCTGATTTTGTCGGCATCGCCTGGAGTTACATTCAGTTTGTTAGCCATGGCATCAACATTTGTTGCGCCGGTAGCATTCATTTTTTCAATGAGCATGGCTGCTTTCTTCTCTTTGCGTGCTTCAGCAGTTACCTGTTCAAGAACTTCTTCCATTGGGAGGATTCCTTTTTCTTTTACATCGGTAAGATGAGCAACTACATATTTATCGCCGAAAGTGAATGCTTTTGAGATATCACCTTTGCTTGCCTGATATGCCCAACGCACCAATTCACGTGGAGATTCAAGACCGGGTACGCTCTTATCAGTTTCACGGATGTTATCAGCGATACGTTTGTTAAGTCCCTGCTTTACAATTGCGCTGTCAAAGAGTTCAGCGGTGTTGTTTGTAGCTGCAAATTGATTTGCCTTATTGAACATATCATCGTAAGTCTTTTGCGAAGGTTCCACTTTACGTTCAACCACCGCGAACTGCATCTGACGAGATGAAGCTCCTTTTTCCATGACTTCGATAAGGTGTACGCCAAACTGTGATACAACAATTGGCATATCGCCTTTCTTGCCATCAAAACATGCATCGTTGAAAGGCTTAACCATCATGCCCGGTTTGAACCAGCCAAGATCTCCGCCTTTGGCGCCAGAACCCGGATCTTGTGAAAAACGTGTTGCCAGGTCGGCGAATTTGGAACCTTTCTTAATCGCGTTCTTCAAACTATCGGCAAGAGCCATTGCTTTTGTTGTATCGTTATTCTCGATCTTTACCAGGATGTGACGTGCTTTTACAGAATCAGCAACGAATTTTTCAGCAGTAGATCTTGCAAGTTTAAGTACACCCATTTCATTGTAAGGTCCGATCAATGTACCGATAGGAGAAGAGAAGAGAGTATCCAGCATAGGTTTTGTGCCTTTTGCATGGAAGGTTGAGTCAAAAGGAGCATCGCTATTTTGAGCAACAAAAGCAATCGGATTTTCACTTACAGCAAATTCATCTTTTTTCTTTGTAACCCATTCGTTGACTTTCTGCATATCATCCGCGGAAGGCTGAACATCAAATGCCACATATTCAACTTTACGCATTGTTTCAGCCTGTTTGTATTTGTTCTGATTCGCGTTGTAATAATTACGCAGATCATTTTCTTCAACAGCTACAGTAGTATCCATAATTGTATTGTAGTCAAGTCGTACAAATCGGATACTTGCAGTACGTTGTCCTTCATCGTATGCGCGTTTCGCTTCTTCTGTCGGAACAAAAAGTCCTGCCTTGATAAGGTCTTTGTATTTTGAAGCGATACGCTCGTCGCGCATAGCATCTTCAAACTGTTTCCACTGACGCTGTACGCTTTCTTCACGGTTAGGAAGATCTTTCAGGAATTTAATCACCGCGTTCGGATCGAAAATATTTGTTTTCGGGTCTGTGAACGCCTGCTTCACTTGTGGGTGAGCATTTGGTCCTGTACACATTTCATACAGTTCTTCCGGACTACAGGAGAGTCCGAGTTTCTTATATTCTTCTCCGAGTGTGTTTTCATTCACAAACATCGACCAGGATTGTTCACGCAACATATCCTGTGTGTTTTGATCAATAGTTTCTG
>CAYMMN010000191.1:0-6487 GCA_964391495.1 uncultured Flavobacteriales bacterium
CAGGAGATGCAGACTCCGGTGTCTGGCTGTAGCCCAGCACTGGCACGAGGAGTAGCAGAAAAAACCAAACCCGGAAATAACGGGGTCGGAGAGTATTTAGGAATTGCATAGTGACATTCAAAGAGTGTTACAAATTAGGAAGTGAGCCTTTTACTTCCTCTGAGGGTAGAAATAATTATTAACGAAGGTATGTGTATGAAGATTCTCTTGAATAGTTAATAAACTTTCCTCATTTTAGGCGCCAGATTGATCTCATGAACCGTAAATTCCTGATAAAAGCAGCTTATGTTCTTTCCGGTATCCTTCTGGTACTGCTGATCGGCTATTTTGCGGCCCGCAACATGGTTTTGCATCAGCTGCTCTCGAAAATATCATTAAAGCTTAAAAAGGATTATCAGGTCAGTCTCACAATAGATGAATCCGGTTTCAGGGGATTTACAGGTGTAATGATGCGCGGAGTGAACATCGTTCCTGAAGGAGGTGATACATTGTTGCATCTGGATTCCGTATGGGCGGAACCATCTTTTTCTTCACTCATCACAGGGAACGTCAGGATTAAATCCATCTATGCTCAGAATGCTGAATTGAGAATTCATTGTGAAGATGGAACCTGTAATTATTCCAATTTTTTAAAGCATAAAAATCAGGAGACGGATACGCTGCACACCGAGACTAATTATTCTTCCTTTTTAAATCGCATGCTTCGACAGGCATTCAATCTTGCTCCACAGCAGGCTGAATTGAAAAATATTCGTTTGTCATTCCGAAATGATACGATACAACAATCCGTAAGTGTTCCTTCTTTTATTTCTTCCACAAAGCAACTAGATGGAACAATCATCGATGATTCGACACATTTTGAATGGAAATGTACCGGACATTTTTCGCAGAGAAATGAAACATTTGATGTGGCAGTATTTCCGCTATCGGAACAAACTCAATCTTTACCTTTCCTCTTACCGCTGGCAGGAGCTTCCTGCAGTTTTGATACACTTCATCTTGCTTTGTACGATATGCATTATGGAAATGGTTTGCTGGAAATTGGCGGACATTTTTCGATGGAGAATTTTTGTGTGCAACACAAAAAAATTGCGGATGATACGGTAAGGGTTCCGCATGCGGTTTTCAATTATCATGTAACGGTGGATAAGAATTCTCTCTCTCTGGACAGCACTTCCAGGGTAGAGCTTGACAAGATGACCATTGTTCCTTATGCCAGCTTAAAAAATGAGCACTCTAAAAAATATTCAATACAGATACGAACCGAAAAAACACCTGCAACAGATTTCTTTCGTTCCTTACCTGAAGGAATGTTTGATGTGGTACGCAGTATTGAAGCGGAAGGAAGTCTGCAATATGCGCTTCAGTTTGAACTGGATTCCGCGGAACCGGATAGTGTTGTTTTTGAATCTTCTTTGAAAAAAGAAAAATTCCGGATCCGAAAATTTGGCGACAGCAACTTATTAAAGATCAATGGAGAATTTATACATTCCGTTTACGAGCACGACAGGTTTGTAAGATCTTTTCCAGTTGGACCTTCAAACCCATCATTCACACCGTTGGATCAGATCTCCATTAATTTCAGAAATGCAGTACTGACTTCAGAAGACGGCAGTTTCTTTTATCACAATGGTTTCAATGAAGACGCATTCAGGAAATCTATCGCTACAAATTTTAAAGCCGGCAAATTTGTCAGAGGTGGAAGCACCATTAGTATGCAACTGGTGAAGAATGTATACCTCACACGAAAGAAAACCATCGCCAGAAAAGCGGAAGAAGCGCTGATTGTATGGTTGATTGAAAACAATCGTTTGTGTTCCAAAGACCGGATGTATGAAGTATATCTTAACATCATCGAACTGGGACCGGGCATTTATGGAATCGGAGAAGCGGCTCCATTTTATTTTTCGAAAAGACCGGCGGAACTTACTTTACAGGAAAGTATTTTTCTTGCCAGTTTGCTTCCGCATCCAAAATGGTTTCGCTACAGCTTTGACAAGACAGGGCAACTCAAACCTTACTTTGCGGATTACTATCGTGTAGTTTCAAATTTTCTTTTGCGAAAAAATTTAATCACCCAGGAAGAACACGATGCCTTGGTTCCCATTGTAGATCTCAAAGGACCTGCGAGAGAAATGGTTGTTCCGACAGATACGATTCCTGCGGATGCGGATGAAGTTGAAAACTGAATTTAAGGGACGGGGGACGTTAGAATTTTGGGATTGCTGATTTTAGATTTTAGATTGGAAAGTAGATCTCTAAATCTAAGCACTAACCTCTAAGCACCAACCACTAAGCACCAACCACTAACCACTAAGCACCAACCACCAACCACCAACCACCGCCTACGCGAGCGAATTCAACTGTCCGATTTTCGCAAGCAGTGACTGAAATTCTTCGTCGTTTTCATAGCAGCCACGAATATTCTGAAGAAAATCCTGGGCCTGGCGAAGGAAAAAGCTTCTGACACGAACAAATTCTTCCGCATCTGTTTCACCGCTGTCGATGGCCATCTTTTTAAGATCGTCACCAATTTCACAAAGAAAAATCCGACAGCTTAGTTCAAGGAGGGCGTAAAAGAAGAGGATTTCGTCCTGATCATAGGTGATAATTTCATCGACTTCAAATTGCCAGTTGTGGACCTCAAAATCCTCGAGCCGTTCATCTTCGAACATTTCCAGACGCATTGCTTCCCGAATCAAGTCATAATCAGGGTGTAGTAAAATGAATTTCCCTGCGGCTATGGAGATGTTCACCAGCTGCTTGAATTCCCGTGTGATTTTCACACTTACTTTATCTCCGTATAAAACGATGGGAGGCATAATGCTTTAAAATCTGAAATTTAGACAAGATAGGAAATTGAATCGCAGAAGATCTAATTCCATATCCGGTTGTAATGTATTCTTTTTAGCAACCGGAATTGCTTGGTATACAAAAATACGATCAATTTGTTACCCGTAACAATCCCAATATTATTTATTCGTCATTCTTAATCTTACATTTTCTCTCTATTTTAGAGGGCTCGATTTTTAATAAAACGGACATGCTAGGATTAAAATTGCCCACAGATCCACGATGGGTGAATATTGTGGAAACAAATATCAGCGAAATTCTTACGGATCATGCTTATTGTGAACAGAAGGCTGCGACCAATGCGATCAATATTGTGATCCAGTTTCCGGAGTATCCCGACCTGGTAGATGCTTTGCTTGAACTGGCCCGGGAGGAGCTTCAGCATTTTCAACTTGTACATAAAAAGATCATCGAACGCGGATATGCTTTGGGAAAAGAACGTCGGGATGAATACGTATTTGAATTGAATAATTTCATCCGAAAAGGACATACAAAAAATATTGTTCTTGTTGACAAGCTGCTTTTTTCCGCTTTGGTTGAAGCAAGAAGTTGTGAACGTTTCAAAGTGCTATCCGACAACATCAGTGATCCTGATCTGAAAGAATTTTACCGCGATCTGATGATCAGCGAAGCGAATCATTACACACTTTTTCTTGGCTTTGCCAAAAAATATGCCGATGGAGTAGATGTAGATCAACGCTGGAAAGAATATCTTGAATACGAGGCGGAGATTATTGCGAAGTACGGGAAGAAGGAGACGATTCATGGGTAGTTTTTTTGGTTCCGCGTTCCGGGTTCCTGGTTCCGGGTTGTGAGTTCGATGTTCGAGGTTCAAGGTTGAGGATTTTTTGACTTTTGACTTTTAATTTTTGACTTTTGACTTTTAACTTTTAACTTTTAAATTTTAAATTTTGACTTTTGACTTTTGACTACCGACTTCCGACTACCAGCTTCTAAATTTGCCCACATGCTGAAAATTTAGTACCTTAGTATATCTTGATACACGTTCATTTTTGCTAATATCCGATCGTCATGTTCAAACACAAATCTCCTCTGCACATCCGTTTTTCTGATGTAGATGCATTCGGACATGTGAACAATGCCTGTTATCTTACTTACATCGAAGAAGCAAGAGTCAAATATTTTGATGATGTGGTAGACTGGTCTTATGACTGGTCAACAAAGGGTATTATCCTGGCAAAAGCGGAAATAGATTTTATTCTCCCGATTCATTTCAAGGATGAATTGTATGTCTACACTCGATGTTCCCGCATCGGCAATAAAAGTTTTGATCTGGAATATCAGCTGACACGTTTTTGGGAAGGCAAAGAAATCATCATGGCCGACGCCGTCACCGTCATGGTCGCTTTTGATTACACCACAAAAAAATCAATCGAAGTCCCCGACGCATGGCGTGAAGCGTTAAAAGCGTATGAGGGAGCGGATGTGCTGGTGCAGTAGTGGTTGGATGTTAGTGGTTAGTGCTTAGTGCTTAGAAAACTCGGAACCCGGAACTTTATCCATTTATTGTAAAGAAAAATTTTCAGGATTATTGAATTTTCTGAGTCCGTGCAAATCCATAGATAAATTCCTTTATTAAGATTTTCAAGGAATATAAATTAATAACAGGACCAGTAATTAGTAAGTAAAAAAAACGAATGTGGAAATAGAGAAAATCTATCAAAAAAATACCATTCAAAAAATAATAACCACTAACCACTAACCACTAACCACTAACCACTAACCACTAACATCTAACACCTAAAATCTAACACCTAAAATCTACTTCCTGTCAAGTTCCGAAAAAACCGAATTCGCAGAAACAAACTCCGGAACAATTTCCTTCATCTTTCGCACGATAGACTCGTTGTCCTGTGATTTAAATAAGGTGATGAGACCATTGATTTCCTTGCTGATCACTTCAAAGTCATATTCGCGAACTCTCGCGATCATGATCTTTTCGTGATGGGTGGGAAGAGTAGTTTCTTTATCGGCAAGGAGTTCTTCGAAAATCTTTTCACCCGGACGCAAACCTGTAAACACAACCTGAATGTCTTTTCCCAGCGTGAGTCCGGAAAGTTTCACCATCTTTCTCGCCAGATCAATGATGCGGATGCTTTGTCCCATGTCGAAGATGAAAATTTCTCCACCATTTCCCATGGCTCCGGCTTCGAGTACCAATTGACAAGCCTCAGGGATAGTCATGAAGTAACGGGTAACATCGGGATGGGTGACAGTGATCGGCCCGCCTTCTTCGATTTGTTTTTTGAAACGGGGAATTACGGAACCGTTGGAATCAAGTACATTTCCAAAACGGGTGGTGATGAATTTTGTTTTGCTGACCTTACTCAGCGACTGACAATAAATTTCTGCAATACGTTTCGTCGCGCCCATGATATTTGTTGGGTTCACGGCTTTGTCGGTGCTTACCATCACGAATTTTTCAACACCGAATTCATTCGCCAGATCCGCGAGTATCCTGGTGCCATTCACATTGGTAAGAATGGCTTCGGAGGGATTGTGTTCCATGATCGGAACATGTTTATAGGCGGCAGCGTGGAAAACAACCTGTGGTTTGAAAACATCGAAAACACGTCGCATGCGATCGCTCTGGCGGATATCCGCGATGACTGTTTCGAAATCGGTCCAGTTGAATTTTTCACGGATCTCCAGTTCGAGTTCGTACAAAGGAGATTCCGCCTGATCAAGAACGACGAGATATTTTGGTTTAAAAGGAAGTATTTGTCTGACTATTTCACTGCCGATTGAACCGGCTCCTCCTGTAATGAGGACTGTCTTTCCTGATAACTGGTTTCGGATCGATTCCAGATCGAGTCGGATCGGATCGCGTTCCAATAAATCTTCGATCTTGATGTTTTTGATTTGCTTAAAACTCAATTCACCATTGATCCAGCTGTTTACCGGCGGTACATTCAGAATATTTACATCGTAAGGCAAACATTTTTCGATTATCTGCTGCTTGCGTAATGTTGAAATATTCTGAATACTCAGGATTAGTTGAGTGACATTGTTGGAACGAAGCAAATCTTCGAGGTCATCATCCGCGTTATAGATCTTGATGCCTTCAACGGTCTTTCCGGATTTTGCAGGATCATCATCCACGAAGGCGATTACTTTGAAACGACTACCTGCGTCGCGGTCGAGGGAACGTTTGGTGATCAGACCTGATTCTCCGGCACCGTAAATAATAACTTCTTTTTTCTCTCGTGAAGGATTTTTCAATTCCATGTAAATGGATTTGACTAAAATCCTGAAAGCGGTAATTGAAAATACTGTGGTGAAATAATCAATGATAATAATCGAGTAGGGGACGAGGAAAAATTTTGCCCACATATATGAACCCATGTTGGCAACGGCCATGAAAATACTTCCGGCAGTAATGGTATAAAATACACGCAGGGCATCGCGTGTACTGGTATAGCGGATAATCCCCTGATAGATTTTGGAGATAAAAAAACTGATGACTCTGACTATGAGGACCGTCGGAATTACATACACCCAGTGTTCTATTTCTTTCTCAGGTACCCTGAAATTGAATCTCACCTGGTACGCCAGCATGATGGATCCCAGACAAATAACAATGTCAATCAGAAAAATGATCCAGCGCGGGGTG
>CAYMMN010000192.1:0-6467 GCA_964391495.1 uncultured Flavobacteriales bacterium
GGCCGCTATGTGCACACGATTTTCGTATCCATTTCGATAACCATTTCTTTTCTTACCATCCTCCTTGCTTTTATTGATTACAGGATTAAAGGAGAACTGAGTACTCCAATCGTTGGTGTAGCTTTATTTTGTTCCGGTTTATTTGACACTTTCCATGTGTTATCCGCTACACAGATTATCCATACACAATCTCAGCAATTTTATCTCGCTTCATTCACCTGGTTTTTCTGTCGTTTGTTCCATGCATCCATCCTGATTCTTGGCACAGGCGTTTTCCTTGCAAAACCATCCGCATTCAGGGAAGAAAGCGGAACAAACCGAAAACGTATGTTTATAGGTTTGTCAGTTCTCTTTGTCGCGCTGACATTTTTTACAATTGGAGCTCTGTATTTACGTACGGATATTCCACAAATGCTCTATCCATACCGCAACGTTGCACGTTCGTATGACCTTGTACCGCTCATCCTCTATGCAATTTTGGGACTCTACATCCTGCCGAGATTTCAGAACAGGTTTCCATCACTTTTCGCGCAAACCTTATCACTGAGTATGATCCCCGCAGTGGCGACACAGTTATACATGGTGTTTGGCTCCAATGAGTTATTTGATAATAATTTCAACATTTCGCATTTCATGGCTGCCATTACATACATACTTCCATTTATCGGTATTAGTCTGAATTACCTGGAAACACATCGCAGTGAACAGCGTGTTATCACTGAGCTCAATCAGGAAGTTGTGGTCAGACAAGAAACAGAAGAAAAATTAAGTGGTGTACTCAACAGTTCACCTTCAGCTATTATGGCTTTCACGGCAATAAAAGACAAAGAAGGTAAGCTGACAGATCTTTCATGGACTATTGCAAATCCCGCTGTGAAACAGTTATTTGACCAGGACCATACTCTTTTACCGGGGAATAAGTTAAGTGTGATTTTACCTGATACAGTACACGAAGGATGGCTGGAGCTGTTACAACCTGTGATTCATAACGGGGAAACAATGAGTCATGAATACTTCAGTAAGGCTTTTAACAAATGGTTTTATCTCGTTGCAGTTCCTCTTAAAAACGGACTGGCATTGACTGTGAGTGACATTTCTCGAAGAAAAAATGCACAGGAAGAGCTCCTCACTGCGGAAAGGCTTGCTATTACCGGCAAACTTGCCCGTGTGATTGCTCATGAAGTAAGAAATCCATTGACAAATATTCATCTTGCAGCGGCTCAACTTAAGTCAGAATTACCACCTTCTGAAGAAGCAGCAATCTATCCTGAAATCATTGAACGAAACTCTTCACGGATTGATCAGCTGATCACAGAATTACTGAATTCCTCAAGACCCGAGCAGATCCTGGCGCACACCTGTGACCTTAACAAGCTGGTTACAGAAGCAAAGGAACTGATCAGAGACCGGATGCAATTAAAAAAAATAGCACTTGAAATAAGACTGAGTGCTGTGCCTCTGGAAATTGAAGGTGATCCTGTGAGATTGCGTACCGCGATATTAAATATTATGCTGAATGGCATCGAAGCAATGGAAGAAGGCGAAGGTTTGCTTTCTATCGAAAGTAAAAGAGATCTGGATTATTGTGTTCTTACAATATCAGATAATGGTTCGGGAATAAAACAAGAGGATATCCCTCACTTGTTCGATCCTTTCTTTACCAATAAAGCAAAAGGAATGGGTCTTGGTTTAACAACTACACAGAATATTATTCAGTCGCACAAAGGAAGCATCCGTGTAGAAAGTGAATTCAAAAACGGAACAACTTTTATCATCCGGTTTCCGACTGTAACTAAATCCTGATTTCACGAACAGACATAAAACAAGAAGCCCCCCTTTTTCAAGGAGGGCTTCAAAAAGTGGTTGCGTTCCCGTTGGAAAATTGAGGGAGAAACACATACACGGGAATTTATTTATCTACTACTACAACCAGGTATTTAGAGGCCGCCCAGAATTTCTCAGGATTCGTGATAAGGATATCACTGACCTGGTTTCCTTTGTGCTCGATAGTGTAGCTTTCAGAAGGATGATTTGTCAAAATTTTAGCATCCTTAGCTTCCACTGGAATAGTTTGGACCTTTGTGATGTCAATAGCTGTGAATGAATCTTTATTAAAATCAGCATTCACTTTTTTGGTCGCACCGATACCCAAAACTCCACCTTCTTTTTTCATGACTTGCTTACTTTGCAGTTCTTTAAAAGTACCTGTGGTATAATAGGCCTGGTTGAGCTTGCTGGTTTGTTCTTCGATGAATACCTGCTTCGTGGTATTTTCGGCTGTAAGTGTAGAGACATCTGTATTCAGTTTTTCTACTTTTGTATTCATCTCTGCAAGCTGATTATTAAGTTCTACCAGTTGCTTGTCTTTTTCTACAATCTGCAGATTCAGTTTATCAAGCATCGCCTGCAAACCGGTAACTTTGATATTGGACTTTCTCAAACTGGCACTCAGGCTGGCAATTTTCTCTTTGTTTTCTTTGATCAATTCATTGATAGCCTGAATATTTTCATTGATACGATCCATTTGTGTCGCTTTCAATTCACCATTCGCCGTGGCATTAGATACCAGAGCTTGTTTCTTATCTATAGCAGCCAGATTCTCTTCGATCTGGTTGAATGACATAAGGAACGCTGTGATCGTAGAATCTTTGTATTCTACTGCTTCGGACAAATTAGTCTTCTCCTGTTGGAGCTTATCGGCATCGGCTTTGTAATCGTGGCAGCCGGTTGCCAGTAAAACGATAAATGCGGCAAACAAGATCTTTTTCATAGTCGTCTTTTTTTTAGAATTTGGATTCGACATTATTACTGTATGTTCTATTTAGGTTTAATCAGAACCATGCCAGAATCGGTTCCTTTGTTTTTTATTAAAATTTGAACCTTTTCTCAGATGAAGTCGCTCAGATTCAATTTCGAATTCCACATTCTGGGGATTTTTTTTCCCAACAGATCTCCGGAAAATTATATTCGAGGGTAATCAGCGAAAGCAAGTATGCCAGACGAAGGTTTTTGAAAATCTTACTACCCATTTTAATGCACTGAAAGCAGTCAAATCCAAGAATTCATCCAATTATTGCATTTTGATAATCAAGGGAGATTTATATCTTTCGGGCTCTAACCCAAATTGAAAATGAAAAGACTCCTACTCCTCCTTGTATGTAGTTTATGGTACACATTTCAGGCTTCTGCGAGCTGTTCTTCCGGTTACTCGGAAGTTATTGTCAGCATTATCCCCGACAACTACCCTTCTGAGATCTCCTGGACTATTACAGATTCTTCCAGTAATGTTGTAGCAACTGGCAATTTCGAAGGAGATACCATTTGTATACCATACAATTCCTGTCACATGTTCACTATCTACGATAGTTTCGGAGATGGAATAATTACTCCCGGTGGATTCTGGCTTTATGTAGATGGTGTGGAAGTAGCAACAGGATCCAATTTTGGTTTCCAGACTCAGTATACCCTGAATTGCCCTCCGGGAATGTTTTGTACAAGTCCTTTGACCATCACTGCAGGCACTTACACAGCCCCATTTGATGATACATGGTATATCTATACGCCTACTGTATCAGGTACTTATAATATTTCAACATGTAATAACAATACCTGTGATACTAAAATCTGGGTTTATAGTACCTGCCCTACAACTCCTTATCCGGAAGGTCCTCCCGGAACATATGCATTTAATGATGACAATAACTGTGGCACACAGGCCAACCTGAATGTTGTGATGGTTGCTAATTCCACTTACTTCATCCGTATAGGCGACAACAACGACCTGTGCACCGGAAGTATAAATTTCGATTTAGCATATGCCGGCCCAATTGCAGGATGCATGGATCCAAACGGATGCAATTATAATCCACTGGCTACGATCGATGATGGAAGTTGCATCTATAACGGAAACCCGGGATGTGCAGGTCCGGATCTTCAATTGGATTCCATGGCATTTCTGAATAGCCTCAGTATTCAATCTCAATCAGCCGGAATTTGTGACATTGATGAAGGATGTGTAACTGGTTACGGAACAAGATATGTTGTCACTTTCACTTCAAAGATTAACAATATTGGATCTCTCGACTTTTATATTGGAGACCCTGGTTCAAATCCGGGAATGTTCAATACAAACAATTGCCATGGTCACGCGCACTATGAAGGATATGGTGATTATCGTCTGTTTGACAGCAATGGAAATCTTGTTCCAGCAGGACACAAAAATGGATTCTGTGTGATGGATCTGTGTGGATTCGGACAATACAATTGCAGCATGATGGGAATCTCTACCGGTTGCTATGATGCTTACGGTGCCGGTACTCAATGTCAATGGCTTGATATCACTGATGTTCCTGAAGGTGATTACCGCGTGGTGGCAATTATCAATTCACACCATCTCCCGGATGCTATGGGACATTATGAAACAAATTATCTGAATAACGCGCTGCAGGTTTGTATGCACATCTCAAGAAACGGTGGAATACCATCCTATACTTTGTTGCCAAACTGTACACCATATGTTGATTGCTCCGGAGTCCCGGGAGGAACAAGTGAACTGGATTGCAGCGGAGTTTGTAACGGACCTGGAGTATATGGAGATACATATAGTGATGGTACACTTGATGCAGGGGACATTGATACTTATTTGGATATTATCCAATCGAATATGCCTCCATCAAGCTGTTATGACCTGAATGCGGATGGAGACATCTCCGCGATTGACGCTGCTCTCATCAACTGGTGTATGCACGGTAACAATGCACATCCGGGAGGAAGCTATCACAACCACTGTAATTTCCCGAGAAATATTGTCAATCCAAATGACATGGTTGGCATTTCAATCGCTGATGTAAATTATACCGATAATTATGTTGATATCGCGATCCAAAATCCATCTGCTAAAATCAAGGCTTTCCAATTTACCATGAGTGGAATTACGATCAGCAGTGTAGTTAGTCTTGCAGATCCGGTTCTTTTCCCGGTCGATGTGCGTTATATTCCTTCAACCAATGAAGTGATCGGAATTTCCATCCAGGATTCTTCACTCGAACGTTCTTCCGATCAGGCTTTGGTAAGAATTTATTTCAGTGCAGTTACTGATACCTCCATTTGTATTAGCGCTGTTCAGGATCTTATCAATCAGGATGCAGAGCAAACAATGCATGACTTACACGACAATTGCAGACCTGCATTGAATACCGGCTTGGCTTCTATTTTCAAACCTGCTGATTTGGTTATTATTCCGAATCCGGCAAATGATAAGGCCTTCCTGCATCTTTCTTCAGCGGAAAAAGACATTACAGAAGTTAACATCACTGACGGTTCCGGCAGAACAATCGCGGTTCCTGTACACAGTGTTCGCGACTCCTGGTATGAAATGGATTTGTCTGATCTCTCCGGAGGTGTTTATATCCTGACAGTACGATCATCAGAAACCTATGGCGTGACACGATTTGTGAAACTATAAGATAAAATCACTAAAATAGAAAAGGCGCAGGAACCCATCCCGCGCCTTTTTCTTTTTCAAAATAAATCTACTAACAATCTAATATCTAAATTCTAAAATCTAAATTCTAAATTCTAATATCTAAAATTCAATACACCTTATGTATTTTAGCCGCTGCCTCCTTCTTCAATTTCGGTTGCATCGTTTTCTCTGCGAGAAGCATATTTTGCATTCCTTTCAGTAAGGCATCAGGATTATAGGAAATAGAATCTATCCCCTGTGAAATCAGAAAATGCGCGAACTCCGGAAAATCGCTGGGCGCTTGTCCGCACAGTCCAATTTTTACTCCCGCTTTATGAGCATCATGAATAACAGAGGATATCAGTTTCTTGACAGATGGATTATTTTCATCAAATAAATCGCTCAGCACAGATGAATCACGATCCAATCCCAGTGTAAGTTGAGTCAGATCATTGGATCCGATACTAAACCCATCGAATACTCTTGCAAATTCAGGAGCTTGTAAAACATTACTTGGAATTTCTGCCATCACATAAATTTCCAGATGATGTTCTCCGCGTTTCAAACCATACTCTTCCATCAATGCAACAACTTTCTTCCCCTCTCCTACTGTTCTGCAAAAAGGAATCATCAGCTTCACGTTGGTGAAACCCATTTCTTCCCTGACTTTTTTCATAGCCAGACATTCAAGCCGGAAACCTTCCTTGTATTTTTCATGATAATAGCGTGATGCTCCACGGAAACCTAACATTGGATTTTCTTCTTCCGGTTCAAATTGTTTTCCACCAAGGAGATTCGCGTATTCATTAGTTTTAAAATCGCTCATACGAACAATCACATCTTTCGGAAAAAATGCGGCGGCAATTGTCGCTACAGCCTGAGAAAGTTTGTCAATGAAGAATTCCTCTTTATTTGGATATTGATAGGTGAGCTCCGCGATTTCCGCTTTCGCTTTTTCATCTTTCAATTCATCGAATTTCACAAGAGCCATCGGATGAATACG
>CAYMMN010000193.1:0-6418 GCA_964391495.1 uncultured Flavobacteriales bacterium
GTGTTGTTGAATTTGATCAGAACAACATTGCCATTTCCATCGAAGAAAAACCATCGAAACCAAAATCGAATTACGCTGTACCCGGTTTGTATTTCTACGATAACTCGGTAGTACAAATCGCGAAAAATCTCAAACCCAGCGCGCGCGGTGAATATGAAATTACGGATGTCAACAAAGCTTATCTCGAACAGGGAAAATTAAAAGTAGGTATTCTCGACAAAGGCACAGCCTGGCTGGATACCGGTACCATCGCTTCATTGATGCAGGCCGGACAATTTGTGCAAGTTATCGAAGAACGACAAGGATTAAAAATCGGTTGTATCGAAGAAGTCGCATACAACATGAAATACATCAACAAAGATCAGCTCCGCAAAATTGCTGAACCACTTGTGAAAAGCGGTTACGGAAAATATCTCCTCGCTCTTATCGAAAACTCCTAAAACCTCTGCGCCCTTTGCGACTTTGCGAGAAATTTTTCGCGCAAAGTCGCAAAGGGCGCAAAGATTTTTGAAACGAACCTGTCTGCGATTTTACTTCCGCCCTGCCCGTGCTCCGCTCATACTGCGTTTCACCCGGGGTTTGTTTGCAGAATGCTTGTCAATTTAGATAATATGGAATATTATTTATTTATAGGGTCGGAGAAATAGATATTGTATTTGAAACAGGGGTATATATATCTATGTCAATATCCGGCGCTTCAATTGTAATAATTAAACTATAACGAATAGTGTTTTCATACCTTTCTAATAATTTTCTTGATCTCCACCATCCATTAACAGGATAAACCGCAATTTTATCTCTTGTTGCTAAGTCTGCTGCAGTTCCTTGCCAAATATCCTTATGAATTGATCCTTTATTTCTTGCCTGAGCACCCAATATCCAGCTTTCTTCACCTTCTGAACGAAAGTCTTCATCTCTTGAAGCCTTACTAATCCGACCTTCAAATCGTCTCAACGACTCATTTCTTCCAATCATCTTGAATCTTAAACCGCAAGATCGATAACTTGCAGATAACTCGTATTTTCTACTTCCGGGATTCGGTTCAATAAAATACGATAATGATACTTTCAATTTGACTATCGTGTCAGACATTTCAAGAAGTGTTTCTCTTGGCCAAGGCAAATCAAAAAGATGAAATTCTTCAGTTTTTACTGTTGAACCGTCAAGCCTAAATGGTTTTAAAGTTCTTTGAGCGATTAATGATAAAGAATTATTTGCACTATATCGTGCACGTATTAGATTTGGAACTCCATATCCGACGCGTTGTAAAAGTCTTATCTTTTCTTCAGACGACAATTGTCCTATTGTCCTATTGTTAAGCATTGCAGGAGTCCAATCGGCAGAATGTACAATTAGTCCTCTAATTGTTTCTGGCCAAAGCTCAGGATAATGGTAATAAAGTTCTGCAGCAAATTTTGATGCCAGAGCTGTAGACGCACTTGTATCAGCAAATGTTGTAAGTAATGATCGACCTACACCTCCTTTAGATGTTGTAAGGAGTTGTAATGAATCTACCTGAAGAAGATCTCCATTTTGTAATGCGCTATTGCCACCTTCCATAACAATATCTGGCTTACGGCACCAATCATTATCCCAATTAATTGAAGTGGTGCTACAGGGTGACATTCCACCTCTCGGCGAAATAATAGTTGCTCCGGGAAATGCTGCAATGTTTATTTGATCTTTAAGAGTGTAAGCTCCAACAACAATCGCATTAAATGCTTGTGCTGGATCAGCAATTGAACTACTATCATTTATTAATGGATAATTGATCCTTTCTTCTTCTGCAATATTTCCAGATGAAATAAAAAAAAGTAATTTATCATTTGGTTCTTCAATCGAACCATATATTTTTTGATCAACTGCTGATGACCATGAAGATGGCCTTCCATTGTCAGCATGATCAGCCGTAACCGCCATACACACAATTCTTTTATGAGCTGGATTAAGAAGAATTCCTCTGTCAATAGCTTCTTGTGTAACTATACCATAGGATTCCGGAGTGTGAGGTGCGGACCTGTTTATTAAAACAATACTTTCTAAATTATGATAAATTTGGATTCTATTTGAATGAGAGAGCACCTCGGTAAGATCTCCATATATAGTCAATCCGGCCATTCCAGTTCCATGTCCTTGGGGATGATTATCCGCTTTCGTCCAAGCAGGATTAACCGTATCTAAATTCCGTTCAAGCACGATGTCATTTAAAAGAGGATGCGTTCGATTAACTCCGGTGTCCAAAAGGCAAACAGTTATATTGGAAACTTGTTGATCAACTCTTGCTCTTAAATCAGAAATCCAATTTGACTCTTCATCAGAAAGGTTGACAAAAAACTCTGCTGTTTCACGTGGTTTTCTCAATTCAGCGAGTTTATCAGTATATAGAATTGAGGATCCAAGTTGAGCAACACTTCCACGCATAAGATAAACCCAGTGTTCAGGGAATTTTAAATATTTCTCTGAAATCTGTACACCTGCTTCTGTAAGAAATTCGTTGATCGATGCAATTGGATTTTCACTATTATCACCTGGTTCGCGTGCCAGCCAAACTTCCCACCAAATTTCAGAATCATTTGATGGAAAAGGTAACTCTGGTTCCTGCCAGAAGCTTTCTAAAGTCGCAGCGCGAATATCTTCAATTGTTGAAATGAGTGTTTGATTCTTAGGTTTACCTCCCGGACTTCTGACACTTCCATCTTCATTAAAACGAGGAGAAGTTTCTTGCGTCAAGTATTGCTCAATTTTCCGTAAGAATTTAGATATGGCACGTCGATTCAAATAAACTGTTGCTTCGTAGTAAAAGCGGTGCAATTCTCCTTCAATAACTTCTTTTCTACGGTATGATGTTAATCTAAAATCTTTAGCATTAAACTTATCCAAGTCTAAGAAAAAATCTACTGGTGATCTAAAAACAAGATAAACAAAATCTTGAACCTCATCAGTTGTAAATGTTTCAACAGCAGAATTAAAAATGTCTAGTATATGTTCACCGTGCTCTCGACGATTGATTTCTGTTCTTGGAACAACTTTGTTTCGTCCAGGTATACTACTCGTATAGGGTAATCTACGTGTTCGGTCTGTGAAGACAATGTGTTCTCTCTGAAAAGAAGGCATAGACTATTAAAAAGGATTTTTACGATGTTTTGCATAGGAGATAAGCAGTTTGTCTGTGATAGTTTTATCAGTGTATACCAACAAATCCTTAACTACATCCTCACATATTCTATGAATATCTGCATAACTAAGACCCACTGATTGAGCGGCAACTTTGTCGAGATTTATTTTCTTTGTTAGTTTAAATTCACTGAGATCTTTAATATAAAGCTGTAGAATTTCGTCTTTAGTTGGTAAAGGATATTGAATAATGTCATCAAATCTCCTAAAGAGAGCAGCATCTAAATTCTCAGGTAAATTTGTCGCAGCTATTATTAAACTGCTCGAATCATCTTTTTCGATTTGCAAAAGAAATGTATTTAAAACTCTTTTAATTTCACCAACATCGTTCCCATGTGTTCGTGTAGTGCCTATGCTATCAAATTCATCAAATAAATAAACCGCACGAAATTGATTCATAGCTTCAAAAATCAATCGGAGTTTGGAAATACTTTCTCCCATATACCGACTTATCAAACCATCTAAGCGAATAATAAACAAGGGTAAACCTAATTCACTTGCCAAAACACGAGCGGTCATTGTTTTACCGCAGCCAGGTGGCCCAATTAGCAATAATTTTTTTCTTGGGAATAAATTATTCTGATTCAATAGTTCAATATTACGTTGCTCATCAATTACTCGTTTTAAGGAGTCCTTAACCCTTTTAACGAGAATCATTTCTTTCAATTTTTCTTTTGGATGAACAAGATCAAGAAGATCATGAAGTTCCTTTTGAGCTGCAGTTACAGGAAGAGTTTTAACGACACCAGAAGCTTGTCGTTTAGAAATTTTTGCCTTATCAATGATAGTCTTTAATTCTTCGGCGAATGATAGGTGTCCAGCACGAGCTTCTGCTGCGGCAATTTGTATTGCGGTAGCAAAGAAGCGATCTTCATCACCTTCTGCAAAAGATTTTATTAAACTTTTTATTTGATCTGCTGCTGCCATTTAAGTTGCAAAGATAGTTTTGTAATCTATATTGTGTTCTTTAAATTTAAGGAAATTGAAATTGTTATACAATGTTTTATTGAAAAAAATTGAAATAAAACAAGTTGATATCCCAGCTGCGCCGTATTTCCTAATAAGTATTGATTTTTAAACTACGCGCTTCGACAGATATTCATCCGTTGTCATTTTACTGTGTGATTTTAATCCACTTTGAATACCTCAACGTGTCTGCAAAGTTTGATGTTAATTTAAGAAAATTATTTCTGACCCTTTGATCAACTCATAATCTTGCAGGCAAACCGGAAGAATTTTTGATTTTAGATTGTAGATTTTAGATTGTAGATTTTTACTAATAACGAATAACCAATAACGAATAACCAATTTGTCGCTAAATCACTCAGCAAACTAACCCCGGTCGAAGCGAGGAACGAGCGGAGAACGGGCAGGGCGGAGGTGAAAAGTCAGAAGGGTTCGTTCCAAAACCTTCTTTGTGTCTTTGCGAGTAAAATCTCACGCAAAGACGCAAAGGGCGCAAAGGTTTAAGGTGCTAACACTTAATCCGGTAGCTTCCTTTCCAATGAATGATAAGATGAAGGCAAGGATCAGGATTTAAAACACTGAAAACAAGCTAAATACCTCTTTTCGCGCTGTTTTGGTATTTCTTAACCTTCATTTCGTGTACAATTAATATTCATTCACCACCACTTGAATGCTGTTCATGTAAATCCTAAATTGCGACATAATTATATTTCAATCTTTGAGGCTGCAATCTTTTGTTTAACCAAAAAACGGGATTATGACACGAAAAATACTCATTACAGGTGGTGCCGGTTTTATTGGAAGCAGCCTCGCTGAACGCCTGGCGCGTGACCCTGACAATTTTGTCGTAATCGTCGATAACCTGCTCACAGGTTCGCACGCGAAAGTGCCTAAGTCCATTCACCAGAATGTGAAATTTATCAAAGCCGATGTCAACGATCTCAAAGACATCAGCAGCATTTTCCTGTCCTGGCGTTTTGATTATGTGTTTCACTATGCCGCGGTGGTTGGTGTGAAACGCACGCTGGCTCACCCGGTGATGGTGCTCAACGACATCAAAGGAATCAACAATATTCTCAATCTTGCAAAGAACACGGGTACCAAACGTGTTTTCTATACTTCTTCTTCAGAGGTGTATGGCGAACCTGTTGAATACCCTCAGAACGAACATACCACTCCGCTCAATTCCCGATTGCCTTACGCGATTGTGAAGAACGTGGGCGAAGCGTATCTCCGTTCTTTCAAACGTGAATACGATCTGGACTTTACGATCTTCCGTTTGTTCAATACCTACGGTCCGAAACAAAGTACCGATTTCGTGATCTCGAAGTTTTTAAATGCCGCTCTCAAGGACAAAGACATCACCATTTACGGAGATGGAAGCCAGACGCGTACTTTCTGTTATATCGAATATCACCTCGACGCGACCTGCAACGCTTTTTACAACAATCAACTGGTCAATGATGTGGGCAACATCGGTACCGATCAGGAAATTTCTGTTCTTGATCTTGCAAAAGTCATCGTGAAAGTGACCAATTCCCGCTCGAACATAGTTCATATGCCTTCGCTCAAAGAAGGCGATATGAGCCGCCGTAAGCCGGATATCACTGTGATGCGTGAACTGCTGCAGCGTGAATTCACGCCACTTGAAGATGGTCTGAAAATTATCCTGCGCAACAACCACTTCGTGCTTTCCTGAGTTTTTCCGGTGAGAAAAATTTTCGCGGAGAATACAATTCTCCGTCATGTGATCTTTTTGGGTTGCCCTGAATTCCGTATGTTTACGCCATGCACAGCCCGAAATTTTTCCAGGAACTGATAGAAGAGGAAATCCGGAAAATTTCCTTCAGTAACAATCCTCCCGAACTGTACGAACCGATCCGCTACATGCTTACACTGGGCGGCAAACGAGTGCGGCCGGCTGTGATGCTGATGGCGAATGAGCTGTTTGGCGGAAATCCGTTTACGATTACTACTCCGGCACTTGGAATCGAAATGTTCCACAATTTCACCCTGCTCCACGACGACATCATGGACAAGGCTCCGCTGCGTCGGGCTCAGGCGACAGTACACACACGCTGGAATTCCGATATCGCCATCCTCTCCGGTGATACGATGTTTGTGAAATCATGTGAGCTCATGATGCAGGTGGAAGACAAACATCTTCGCCCGGTGATGAATCTCTTTCACAAAACTGCGGTGGAGGTTTGTGAAGGACAGCAACTCTTTTTTTTTTTAATGATACGGCGACCACCGAGATCTACACTCTTTCCCTACA
>CAYMMN010000194.1:0-6409 GCA_964391495.1 uncultured Flavobacteriales bacterium
CTGATGCCTTGTCCGAAATCTCCACATGGAGCTGACGTTGACCCTTCCGGTGAATACATTGTTGGTGGTGGTAAACTTGCAACAGTGATTCCGGTATTTGGATTTTCAAAAATCCAAAAAGCGATTGAAGCTAAAGACTTCATTGGTGATGTGGACGGAATTCCAATTCTTAAATATGAATCAGTAATGGCTGGTGAAGTTCAAAAACCAGGTCTTGGCCCGCTGCACACTGAATTTGACGGTAAAGGCTTCGCTTATACTTCATTCTTCGTTTCTTCAGAAGTTGTGAAATGGAAATTGGGTTCATGGGAAGTAGTAGATCGTATTCCTACTTACTATTCTATCGGTCACTTGTCAATTCCCGGTGGCGACTCTAAAAGCCCATGGCCCGAATATTTGTTAGCCATGAACAAAATCACCAAAGACCGTTATCTGCTGACTGGTCCTGAACTCAACCAAAGCGCGCAGCTGATTGATATTACAGGAGAGAAAATGCGTATGCTGTATGACTTCCCAACTGTTGGTGAACCTCACTATGCACAAGGACTCCCGGCTGATCTTTTGATGAATCACCAGGTGAAGGTCTTTAAGCTGGAAGAAAATAAACATCCATACGCTTGCTTGAATGAAAAAGACGCACGCGTAGAACGTAAAGGAAATGAAGTGCATGTATACATGACTTCTGTGAGATCTCACTTTGTTCCGGATAATATCGAAGGTGTAAAAGTAGGTGATGTGGTTTATTTCCACGTGACCAACCTCGAACAGGACTGGGATACTCCGCACGGATTTGCGATCAAAGGTTCTACGAGTTCAGAGTTGTTAATTATGCCTGGGGAGACGCAAACGTTAAAGTTTGCTCCAAAAGAAGCGGATATCTATCCGTTCTACTGTACGGATTTCTGTTCCGCACTGCACCAGGAAATGCAAGGATACATGCGAGTTTCGCCTGCCAACTCGAATGTGGCGCTTAGTTTTTCGACAGGTAAATAATAGGAGAGAGAGTGAAAAGGGGAGGTATTTATATCTCCCCTTTCGCTTTTTATAGAGTTGTCATATCCGGTTTTCTCTCTGATAATAGCTCTTGTAAGATACATTTTCGCATCTTTTAACTTGATAGCTGTCAAGTTTGGTTCTGATACCTATCATTCTGAAATAAAATCACAATTTCTACCTTTAACAAGGAATCCAAATTGAAAAATCTATCATGAAAAAATTATCTTCCGTTCTGATTGCTGTAGCTTGTCTGGCTATGATTTTCAGTCTTTTTGTTCCGCTTTGGACAGTCGATCTTGAAGCTCCCCAATATCCGGAAGGTTTAACTTTACAGATCTGGCTGAATCAGTTAAGCGGTGACGTAGAAACAATCAGCGGTTTGAATCATTATATCGGAATGAAAAAAATCAGTGTTGAGATGTTTCCCGAATTCAGTTATATGCGAACAGTTGTGATCGCTGTTATTATTTCCGGATTGATCGTTTCAGTCTTGAGAAAGAAATGGTTGTTTGCGATTTGGTTCGCTGCTTTCTTTGCCATCGCGGCATTAGGCATCTACGATTTCTGGAGCTGGGAATACGATTACGGTCACAACCTTGATCCTCGTGCAGCAATAAAGATTCCTGACATGTATTATCAACCACCACTTATTGGTTGCAAACAATTGCTTAATTTTAATGCATGCTCATTTCCTGCTACTGGTGGATGGGTGATCATCATCACCGGAACAATTTCATTTCTGGTATTTGCTTATGAAATGTTCCTGAATAAAAAGAAAGCTTAATGCAACGTCAATAAATTCATATGCTCAACCGAATCATTGTGTCGAACATCTTTATTTTCCTTCTATTAATGTTGAATAGCTGTCAGACAGATCCTGAACCCATTCACTACGGATCAGATGCATGTTCCATGTGTAAGATGATAATTGTCGATACCCATTTTGGCAGCGAACTCATTTCGTCGAAAGGGAAAATTTATAAATTTGATTCTATCGAATGTTTGGTTCGTTACCTGAAAAAAAATGATGCTTCAAATACCTATAACAATCGTTTGCTTGTTACAGATCATTCCCGTCCGAACACATTTGTAGAAGCACAATCCGCATCTTATCTTCATTCCGAAAAATTACCAAGTCCGATGGGTGAATCTCTTAGTGCTTTTGAAAGCAAAGATTCTTTACAAGCTTACTTCAACCGTTTTGGAGGTGAGCAGCTGACCTGGGAAGATGTTCGCGTGAGGGTGAAATAATTTCTCTTTAAAAACAGTCTGTGTTAAGAATTCTCGTCCTGTTATTTATGATCATGGGTGTCTCCGTTTATGGAGAAGAAATTACCGTGGGCTCGGGTGGACGTTTTCATTCTATTCGTGAAGCATTGCAAATTGCAAAAGATGGCGATGTAATTCATGTTCAGGCCGGAGTCTACAAAGAAGGCGAACTTATCATTACCAAAAGTGTAACTATTAAAGGAAGCAAAGAATCCATTCTCGATGGTGAACACAAAACATCTGTTCTGGTTGTCAGGGCAAACGGAGTGTACATTCAAGGACTAACCATCCGGAACTCAGGGTATAGTGATTTGCATGAACTGTCTGGTATCCGGCTTGAAAATGTTTCCCGTTGCAGGATAGAAGGAAATTATTTCTATGACAATTATTTTGGAATCTATCTCGCCAATTCACGCCATTGCAAAATTTTGCACAATCGTGTAGAAGGGCTGGCGAAAACAGAAACCAGTTCAGGTAACGGAATTCATCTCTGGAAAAGTGAATACAATCTTTTAATCGGTAACCATGTAAGTGGTCACAGAGATGGTATTTATTTTGAATTCGTAAAACACAGCTCCATCATCAGCAATCTGAGTGAACTCAATCTGCGTTATGGTTTGCATTTTATGTTTTCCGATGATGATTCTTATCGGTTCAATATCTTTCGCAACAACGGTTCCGGTGTGGCGGTGATGTACACAAGACGCGTCACCATGGATCACAATCGTTTTGAACACAACTGGGGAAGTGCGGCATACGGACTTCTCCTCAAAGAAATCAGCTACAGCCGGATCAACAACAATACATTTTCCATGAATACAACCGGACTGTATATGGAAGGTTCCAATCAAACCGTGGTGGAGAACAATGATTTTATTCGCAATGGCTGGGGTTTACGTATTCTCGGCGATTGCTTTGATGATTCCGTACGATTCAATAATTTTAAAGGAAATACATTTGAAGTCGCGACCAATGCGATTCGAAGCATGAATGTCTTTTACAGAAATTACTGGGATCAGTACCGTGGTTACGATCTGAATCACGATCAGGTTGGAGATATTCCTTATCATCCTGTTAGTTTGTATTCAAAAATTACGGAGGAATCACCGTTCACTTTAATGTTATTGCATAGCTTCTTTATCGACCTCATGGATCAGGCGGAAAAAGTAGTTCCTACGATTACTCCTGAGGCTTTTAAAGACGAATTTCCACTCATGAAACCCCTGATCAATGATACATATTGAAAATCTGGTAAAATCATTTGGCAAGCTGGCAGTGCTCAAAAATGTCAGTCTTGATTTCCCTGCCGGAGAAGTGGTCGCTTTGATCGGTCCGAATGGTTCAGGCAAAACAACACTCATCAAATCTATACTCGGACTCGTTGTTCCCGATGGTGGTACGCTCACTTTAGACGGACAAAATATTCTGCAAGGCTGGGAATACCGTTCACAAATAGGTTATATGCCACAGATCGGACGGTATCCTGAACAAATGAAAATCCGCCAGGTTTTTGAAATGATGAAAGATTTGCGTTCCTCAGTAAAGTCACTGGATGAAGAACTCATCGCGGATTTCGGATTGCAGGGAATGATGGAGAAACGCATGGGAACATTGTCGGGAGGAACAAGACAAAAGGTAAGCGCTGCGCTCGCGTTTATGTTTCAGCCTAAACTGTATCTCCTCGACGAACCTACGGCAGGACTGGATCCCGTTGCTTCCGAACATCTGAAAAACAAAATTCTGAAACAGAAAAAACAAGGATCATTAACACTGGTGACTTCTCACAACATGAGTGAAGTGGAAGAACTCGCGGATCGTGTGGTTTTCCTGGTGGATGGTGTTGTTAAGTTCAATCTCACCATTTCTGAATTGCTGGAAGGAACAGGTGAAAGTAAACTCGGAAAAGCGCTGGCCAAACGAATGGAAGGGGAGGTGTATGCGTAAGGTTCTCAAATATGTTATTTACGATGTGCTGCGAAGTAAAATGGTGCTCGTGTACACGATCCTGCTTTTCGCGCTCTGCAGCGGTTTGTATTACCTCGGCTCCGGTGATTCCAAAACAACAGTGAGTTTATTGCACATCATCCTCCTGGTTGTTCCCTTGATGAGCATTGTTTTCGGAACGATTCATTACTACAACTCCAGAGAATTTATTGAATTGCTGATGGCTCAGCCCATTCGGAGAAGAAGAATTCTCCTGGGAGAATACCTCGGATTGAGTTGTTCACTTGCTACCGCCCTAATAATTGGTTTGGGAGTACCCATTCTCATGTGGGACATCAACGAAACTTCTCTTTATCTCCTGCTTGTCGGGGTTTTGCTTACATTTATTTTCACCGCGCTTGCATTCCTTGCTTCGGTGAGAAGTACCGACAAGGCTCGTGGTATCGGAACTGCTTTGCTGATGTGGTTTTATTTTTCAGTTCTCTACGATGGAATTGTACTCTGGATCTTGTCTTCATTCAGTGATTATCCGCTTGAAAAACCTGTATTGGCACTCACAGCGTTAAATCCTATCGACCTCGGACGAGTACTTGTATTGTTGAAACTCGATACTTCAGCATTGATGGGTTATACCGGAGCATTGTATCAGAAATTCTTTGGCTCGGGAGCAGGAATCGCCTACTCATTCATTCTGTTGATTATCTGGATGATTGTTCCATTGCTCTGGTCGGTAAGAGTGTTCTCCAAAAAGGACATGTAATCATGAAAAATTGATATAAAACACAAGATGAAAAACATCAGCCTTCTGTTTTTGATAGCTTCTATCGCTGTTTCCTGCTCCAGGTCCGTTGAAACAGGTGGAGTGGACAATCCTCAAAGCCTGGAAATCACAACTTATACCAAAGAAACCTATTTGCCTGTTTTAACAGAACTGCACCAGATCGAATGCGACTATTCTGAAATTCATCAAGCCTATTCTGGAGATTCTGCCTTATACGCTTTTCGTGCTTCCGCTTTTCATAAACTCATCATGGAACCCGATCGAAGAATTCTTGCCCGCTACGAAGATCTCTGTCAGAAAATCGCGAGCATTGAATACCAGATTGCCGGGAATGAAAAAGATGAATATTTGAAGGAGAAGAGTAGGGTGTATGAAAGTGGATGTAAGTAAAATTGAAAAATTTGTCGGGTATTTAATAGAACTCAAATTGCTGCATTATTTTTTGATCACCTTTTTTAACAATTCTTTCCTTGTGCAATATAGATTATAGATTGTCAGGAGGACAATCAAATCACTAATGGTGTCAGTGTAAAAGCCCATATTCCATTTTAAAATATAATTCACTGGGTTACTTGTTTTATTTACTAATATTCTGTTTCGAGATTTTGAAAGAAAAATTTTGTGATGAATTGATTAAATGTAAATAGTACATTCCGGGTGTGAGATGTTCCAAAGTGATAATTGCCGGATTATTTTCCAACAGTTCCAAAGTCCCGGTTTGTACAATTTCTCCGGTAAAATTGATGATCCGAAATTCATATTTTGAATTAATATCATGAAATGGTTCCTTTAATCGGATGTTGATTTGGTTCTGTGCAGGGTTAGGGTAAATTTCAAATGATGGAATATTCATTTCTTCAATGCCTATCAATTGCATACAGGTATCGTTGATTTGTTTTGAAGAATCGAGCACAGCGAGATATCGAATGCTGTCTCCACTGATGGACCTGAATCCTCCTCCGATATACAATTGGTTGTTGAAAACATGCGCGCAGAGAATCTTGTTATCAAAACGTGAATTCAATGCGCACCATTGATATCCATCCCAGGCAGCCATGTTGGAAGCCGGAATGTTTCCGGCGAAATCAAATATTCCTATTGGAATCAATTTATCATTGTGGATGATAAATTTTTCAACAATGGCATAATTTGTATTCAATCCTCCTCCGACATCTCGCCATTGGTTTCCATCCCATCGAGCGATGGCATTTCCTGCAATTCCTGCAATATTAAAGCGTCCGCCGATATACAATTCATCATGGTAAGTTATAACACAATTGATGTATCCGTTTAATCCGTTCAGGCCGAGATTGTGCCAACGTTGACCATCCCACCGTGCAAGGCTTTGGATGGAACCGTCATAATTCCAGAAATTACCACCGATAATCAGTTCATTGCGAAAAGATGTAATACCGGTTA